>NZ_RXXX01000041.1:0-27444 GCF_011006755.1 Anoxybacillus sp. MB8 | reverse complement strand
GAGGGTACTTTCAACTCGATCGGTTCCATGTGGCGAGAGAGATTCGTCAATTGTTCCGAGGTCATGCAAGATATCGGGTGATTCGAAAGAAATTCGCATCATGGGATGAAGAGGGTGTGTTGCGAGAACTCACAAGTGCCATCGGTACGCTAGAACATGAGGAGAAGGAAAAGCAACTCGAGGCGCTTGTTCGTCGAATCGAGGAGATGCCAGGATGTTTGCGTGACTATCGCATATGGCTGAAGGAAAAAGGGATCGACACGACAAACATGAGAGCGATGGGGAGTGCGGAAGGAACGATGCATGTGTTTGCGAAACGAAGTAAAAACGGTCGAAGTTGGAAAGATGCAGGGATTGAAGCAATGTTGCGAGCGATCGCCGCGATAAAAGATACGTTACTCATTCGGACACGCCGTGGGGTGATGTATGGCGTGGAAGAACGAGAAGAAACGAAACGAGAAACGATCGTGAAAAAGGCAATGAAACGCGTCTCATCTCGAATGAAGGAAGTGATTCGGGACAACATTCCGTATTTCCGTCAGTCTTCAGGAACACCGATTTACGAGGTATTACAAGCATTGAAAGGTTTTTAAAAACACAGATATAGGCACATACCTACAGGATAAGAGAGGATAAAAGCGCTTACATGAAACAAGCCTATAAAACCATATATAACCAATAAAATCGGTCGAGAAAAAAATCTCCCACAAAGTCTTGACTCAAACCTTTTCTTATCATGACGTTGGACGTTTTTCGAATGTATGTTAAAATAGAGAAAGTCAAAAAAACAGAAACAAATGTTCTTGTTGTGAAAGGGGAATGATTGTGACAGATAAACAACTTCTTACATATAACGAAGATACCATTCAAGTATTAGAAGGATTAGAGGCGGTTCGTAAGCGACCAGGCATGTATATCGGAAGTACAGATAGCCGTGGTTTGCATCATCTCGTATATGAAATTGTAGATAATGCCGTTGACGAGGCGCTTGCTGGATATGGAAAACGCATTGTTGTGACGATACATAATGATCAAAGCATTAGCGTTCAAGATGAAGGACGTGGGATGCCTACAGGTATGCATAAGTTAGGAAAGCCAACGCCAGAGGTTATTTTAACTGTATTACATGCAGGAGGGAAATTTGGTCAAGGTGGATATAAAACGAGCGGTGGTTTGCATGGGGTTGGTGCCTCTGTTGTTAATGCTTTATCAGAATGGTTAGAAGTGACGATTCAACGTGATGGGTTCATATATTACCAACGGTTTGAACATGGTGGAAAGCCTGTCAGTACACTTGAAAAAATTGGAGAAACAAAGCGAACAGGAACAAAAATTCGCTTTAAACCGGACCAAACGATTTTTAGTACAACAACGTTCCATTATGAAACGATTAGTGAACGTTTACGAGAATCTGCATTTTTATTAAAAGGATTAAAAATTGAATTACACGATGAACGGTCGGGATTACGTGATACATTTTATTACGAAAATGGAATTGAAGCGTTTGTACAATACTTAAATGAAGAAAAAGATGTATTGCATCCGGTTGTATTTTTTAGCGGCGAGCAAAGCGATATTGAAGTGGAGTTTGCCTTTCAGTTTCATGATGGGTATGCAGAACATATGCTTTCGTTTGTGAACCACGTGCGAACGAAAGATGGAGGAACACATGAAATCGGAGCTAAAACGGCAATGACTCGCGTGTTTAATGAATATGCACGAAAAGTAGGTTTATTGAAAGAACGAGATAAAAACTTAGAAGGCACAGACATTCGTGAAGGATTATCTGCGATCATATCTGTTCGCATTCCAGAAGCACTGTTGCAATTTGAAGGACAAACGAAAGGGAAACTAGGAACACCTGAGGCTCGTTCGGCCGTTGAAGCGGTCGTTAGCGAGAAACTAACGTACTTTTTAAATGAAAACCCAGATATCGCCACATTGTTAATTAAAAAAGCGATTCGGGCGTTTCAAGCGCGTGAAGCTGCGCGAAAAGCACGGGAAGAAGCACGTTCTGGAAAAAAGAGAAAAGGAAAAGAACATGTATTAAGCGGAAAGTTAACACCTGCTCAAACACGAAATCCACAAAAAAATGAATTGTATTTAGTCGAAGGGGACTCGGCAGGTGGCTCAGCTAAACAAGGACGTGATCGCCGTTTTCAAGCGGTATTGCCTCTTCGTGGGAAAGTCATTAACACAGAAAAGGCGAAACTAGCTGATATTTTTAAAAATGAAGAAATTAACACAATTATTCATGCCATTGGCGGGGGTGTGGGGGCTGATTTTTCGCTCGATGATATTCATTATGATAAAGTCATCATTATGACTGACGCAGATACAGACGGGGCACATATTCAAGTGTTGTTGTTAACTTTCTTTTATCGTTACATGCGACCACTCATCGAAGCTGGTAAAGTGTTTATTGCCCTTCCACCACTTTATAAAGTAAGTAAAAAAGTTGGTAAAAAAGAAGTGATTGAATACGCATGGACGGATGAGCAACTGCAATCGATTTTGAAAAAAATCGGTAAAGGATATACGATTCAACGCTACAAAGGGCTTGGTGAAATGAATGCTGATCAATTATGGGAAACGACGATGAATCCAGAAACGCGGACGCTTATTCGTGTTCGTATTGACGATGCAGCACGTGCAGAACGTCGTGTCACGACATTGATGGGCGATAAAGTAGAACCGAGAAGAAAATGGATTGAGTCCAATGTGCAATTCGGTTTAGAGGACGATATGAATATTTTAGAAAACGATCATGTGATGACAACTGAGGGGGAATAAGAACATGGAACGTGTATTAGATTTACCGTTTGAAGATGTGTTAGGAGACCGATTTGGTCGGTATAGTAAATATATTATTCAAGAACGTGCCTTACCTGATGCACGCGATGGATTGAAACCGGTGCAGCGTCGCATTTTATATGCGATGTATGTAGATGGAAATACGTCCGATAAACCATTCCGTAAATCGGCTAAGACAGTCGGAAATGTCATCGGTAATTTCCATCCACATGGTGATTCTTCCGTATATGAAGCGATGGTGCGTATGAGCCAAGAATGGAAAGTGAGAAACGTGCTTATTGAAATGCACGGAAATAACGGAAGCATTGATGGAGATCCACCTGCAGCGATGCGTTATACAGAAGCAAGATTATCGGCGATCGCATCTGAATTGTTGCGCGATATTGATAAAGAAACGGTAGAATTTGTACCAAACTTTGATGATACGAGCAAAGAACCTGTTGTATTGCCAGCAATGTTTCCGAATTTACTTGTCAATGGTTCAACAGGCATTTCAGCAGGTTATGCGACAGAAATTCCACCACATCATTTAGGAGAAGTAATTGATGCAGTGATTATGCGCATTGATCATCCGACTTGTACAGTTGATGATTTAATGACTGTATTAAGAGGGCCGGATTTCCCAACGGGTGGCATCATCCAAGGAAAAGAAGGCATTAAAACAGCCTACGAAACAGGGAAAGGAAAAATTATTATTCGCGCTAAAGCAACGATCGAACAAGGGAAAGGCGGCAAACAAGCGATTGTGATTACGGAAATCCCTTACGAAGTCAATAAAGCGAATTTAGTTAAAAAAATTGATGAATTGCGCCTTGAAAAAAAGTTGGATGGAATTGTTGATGTGCGTGATGAAACAGATCGCACAGGGTTACGAATTGTTATTGAAGTGAGAAAAGACGGCAATGCAGAAGGTATTTTAAACTATTTGTACAAAAACACTGATTTACAAATTACGTACAATTTTAACATGGTTGCCATCCACGAGCGTCGTCCAAAGTTATTAAGCTTACCGCAACTATTAGATGCATATATCGAACATCAAAAAGAAGTGGTCGCGAATCGTTCCCGTTATGAATTACGAAAAGCAAAAGAACGCGCTCATATTGTGGAAGGGCTAATGAAAGCTATATCGATGTTAGATGAAGTGATCGCAACGATTCGTGCGTCCAAAGATAAAAAAGATGCAAAAGCAAATTTGATGAATCGCTATGAATTTACGGAGCCTCAGGCGGAAGCTATCGTCACATTACAGCTGTATCGTTTAACGAATACAGATATTTATGATTTGCGTGAAGAAGCAAACGCATTAAACGATAAAATCGAAGAATTAACGACCATTTTAGAAAGTGAGAAAAAGCTATTATCTGTGATTAAAGCCGATTTAAGAAAAATGAAAAAAACGTATGCAGATGAGCGGAGAACGACGATTGAAGAAGAAATAAAAGAAATTAAAATTGAAATGAATGTCGTTGTTCCCGAGGAAGATGTCATTGTTACCGTCACAAAAGATGGATATATTAAGCGGACAAGCCTTCGGTCTTATAGCGCTTCGAACGGACAAGATATTGGCATGAAAGAGAGCGATAGATTGCTCGGTATGTTCGAAATGAATACGACACATACGTTGTTGTTATTTACAAATAAAGGTAATTATCTATATTGCCCTGTTTATGAACTTCCCGATATTCGTTGGAAAGATATCGGTCAACATATTTCTCATATCATTCCGCTTGATCGCGATGAGCAACTCATTAGTGCTATTCCAATCACAGATTTTTCAAATGGATATGTGCTATTTATTACAAAACAAGGGTTTGTGAAAAAAACAAGTCTCGTTCATTATAAAGCACAACGGTACTCTAAGCCGCTTGTGGCGATTCGATTAAAAGATGACGATGAAGTTGTGAATGTGTATCAAACTGACGGAACAGGGTATATATTCCTCGTCACACAATATGGCTATGGCTTATTGTTCCAAGAAGAAGAAATCGGAGAAGTTGGCGTTCGAGCAGCTGGAGTGAAAGGAATCCATCTAAAAGAAGGAGATTGCGTTGTTTCTGCTCAACAAGCAACTGAAGAAAACGTTGTTCTTGTGACAAAACGTGGAGCAGTGAAAAAAATAGCACGAACAGAGATCGAGCAATCTACACGTGCAAAACGTGGGCAACTTCTCGTTAAAGAAGTGAAAACAACTCCACATCGATTAGTGAGCTGTCATTTCCTTTCGAACGGATATGTTATTTTAAAGACGGAGAAAGGCATGATGGAAGAGGTTTATGTCGACGAACTGCGATTAAGTGATCGATATGGCAATGTAACATACGTGCTTGATTGTGAAGAAGTTGGTTATGTTACGGATACATGGGTGAAATAGTCATAACTCCCTTGAATTTCTTCGTTGTTTCAATTATATTGAAGAAGGTATAGTTTTCATATGGGGGACTTATGATGAGATTTAAACGACAAGAACCTTTCCGATATCAATTTGGTCAACCGATTCCGTGCACGTTCCGTATTACACGCATTGGAGAACGGGAAGTGGAAACGGATAAAGGAGCGGCTGAAATTCATGATATTAGTCCGCGTGGCATTCGAATGGAGACAAAATTAAATTTACCTATTGACTCTGCTAAAGGTGAAATGGAGGTGGAGTTACAGTTTACAATCGTCGATCAACCAATGAACGTCCGTGGCGTTGTCATGTGGAAAAAAACATATGCGAATGAATTTCAATACGGTCTATCGTTAGAGATTTCTAAACAAGAAGAAATGCAGTTAATTGGCGAAATTAAAAGACATGCGGCGATGTATGCTCGGAGAAAAGAAAGCAAATAAGCAAATAAAGAGGATGTCCATGTGGGCATCTTTTTTTCTTTAAAAAATGTTGAAAGCGGTTGACTAACTTGTATATACAGGTTAAAATAAAAACAAACAAGTCGACTTGTATATACAAGTTTATAAAAATTGTGTGTAAACGCTTCAACTAAGGAGGAGTAGAAGATGCGACAATCTGTTGAAAAAATTGTCCAAGCGGTCGGTGGGAAAGAAAATATTATTGCCGCGACACATTGCGTCACACGTCTTCGTTTTGCGTTAAAAGATGAAGGAAAAGTTGACAAAGAAGCATTAGAAAACATTGATATTGTGAAAGGATCATTTTCAGTCAATGGTCAGTTTCAAGTAGTGATTGGTCAAGGATTAGTAGAAAAAGTATATAACGAAATGATTGAAATGACCGGTCTCGGCCGCGCGACAAAACAAGACATTAAAGACGCTGCGGAAAAAAAATTAAATCCGCTACAACGAGCCATTAAAACGTTAGCTGACATTTTTATTCCGCTTTTACCTGCTATCGTCACAGCCGGCTTATTGATGGGGTTAAATAACATTTTAACAGGCCCGGGAATTTTTTATGAAGGAAAATCGGTTGTTGATGTTCATAAACAATGGCGCGATTTTGCTGATATGATTAACTTAATTGCCAATACAGCGTTCGTCTTTTTACCTGGGTTAATCGGTTGGTCAGCTGTTAAAAAGTTTGGTGGAAGCGAGTTACTCGGAATTGTACTCGGACTTATGCTTGTTCATCCAGCGTTATTAAATGCATGGGCATACGCTTCAGCTGTGCAAGAAGGAACAGTGCCATATTGGAATTTATTTGGATTTGATATTCAAAAAATCGGTTATCAAGGTCAAGTATTACCTATTTTAATTTCATCATATGTGTTAGCGAAATTAGAACAATTTTTGAAAAAACGCATTCCGGAAGCATTTCAATTGTTGCTTGTTGCTCCAATTGCATTACTTGTGACAGGGTTTGTTTCTTTTATTGCAATCGGTCCTGTGACGTTTGCTATTGCAAACGCTTTAACGGATGGTCTTGTTGCTTTATTCGATCGTTTTGCAGCGTTAGGTGGGCTCGTATATGGAGGGTTATACGCTGTTCTCGTTGTCACAGGAATGCATCATACGTTTTTAGCAGTAGACTTACAATTGATTGGTAGCACAGGTGGGACATTTTTATGGCCTATGCTTGCGTTATCCAATATTGCACAAGGTTCTGCAGCACTTGCGATGATGTTTGCTACAAAAGATGAAAAATTAAAAGGCTTATCGTTTACATCAGCTATATCTGCTTACTTGGGCATTACGGAGCCAGCGATGTTTGGTGTCAATTTACGATTCCGTTATCCGTTCATTTCAGCTTTAATCGGCTCTGCTATTGCGGGAATTTTTATTACGATTAATAAAGTGCAAGCTTCTTCTATCGGTGTTGGCGGACTACCTGGATTTTTATCGATTTTCCCAGATAAATGGGCACCATTTTTCATCGGTATGGCTATCGTCCTTATCGTTCCATTTACGTTGACGTACATTTTGGCAAAAACGAGAGGCGGTAAGTAATATGCATCCATGGTGGAAAACAGCAGTCGTGTATCAAATTTATCCGAAAAGTTTCAAAGATACAAATGGCGATGGAATTGGTGATTTGCAAGGAGTTATACAAAAACTTGATTATTTACAAACTCTCGGGGTTGATGCCATCTGGCTCACCCCCATTTACGAATCTCCGCAGCGTGATAATGGATATGATATAAGTGACTATTATCGAATTTATGAACCATACGGTACGATGGAAGACTTTGAAAAACTTATTGAAGAAGCGCATAAGCGAAATATAAAAATTGTGATGGATATCGTTGTGAACCATACGTCAACAGATCATGAATGGTTCCAACAAGCTCGCTCATCTAAAGATAACCCGTATCGTCATTTTTACATTTGGAGAGATAAACCAAACAATTGGCAATCGAAATTTGGGGGATCAGCTTGGGAGTATGATGAACAAACAGGACAATATTATTTACACTTGTTCGATGTTACACAAGCTGATTTAAACTGGGAAAACGAAGAAGTACGTAAGCGTGTATATGAGATGATGCATTTTTGGTTACAAAAAGGAGTAGACGGCTTCCGTTTAGATGTCATTAATTTAATTTCGAAAGATCAACGATTTTTAGACGATGATGGATCTATTCCACCTGGAGATGGAAGAAAATATTATACAGACGGTCCACGCATTCATGAATTTTTGCAAGAAATGAATCGAGAAGTATTTTCGAAGTACGATATGATGACAGTAGGAGAAATGTCATCGACGACAATTGACCATTGTATTTTATATACAAATCCTGATCGTCATGAACTGAATATGACATTTAATTTCCATCATTTAAAAGTCGACTATCCAAATGGAGAGAAGTGGGCAGTTGCTAATTTTGACTTTTTACAGTTAAAAAAGATTTTATCGGAATGGCAAGTGAACATGCATAAAGGCGGTGGATGGAACGCATTGTTTTGGTGCAATCATGACCAACCACGCATCGTTTCTCGTTATGGGGATGACGGACGTTATCATAAACAATCAGCAAAAATGTTAGCGACAACGATTCATATGATGCAAGGCACCCCTTTTATTTATCAAGGTGAAGAAATCGGAATGACCGATCCAAAATTTGAACGAATCGATGATTATCGAGATGTCGAATCATTAAATATGTACCGAATATTAAAAGAACAAGGAAAAAGTGAACAAGAGGTATTGCATATTTTACAGCGAAAATCTCGTGACAACTCTCGAACACCAATGCAATGGAGCGATGAGCGACACGCGGGATTTACAACTGGCACCCCTTGGATTTCTGTCGCGCGCAATTATGAAGAAATTAATGTTCAACGAGCGTTACAAGATCCAACATCTATTTTTTATCATTATCGAAAACTAATTCAGTTGCGTAAACGATACGACATCATTACGACAGGGGATTACGAACTCATTTTAGAAGATCATCCTTCGATTTTTGCATATATACGTAACGGAAACGATGAAAAACTTGTTGTGATTAATAATTTTTATGGACAAGAAACACTATTTGAATGGCCAGAACATATAGACATCACAGAATATAAAAGCGAAATATTATTATCGAACTATGACGACTCGCCAAGCGATTTTATAAAAATGATGTTGCGTCCGTATGAATCGATTGTTTATTACTTGAAAAAATAATGGTAAAATATTTTTCGGTGATAAACAATGAGTGAAAATAAATATTTGTCCATTTATAATGACTTGTTATCGAAAATTGAAAAGGGAATATTTAAACCTGGAATGAAAATTCCTTCTGAAAATCAGCTCGTTGAACAATATGAGACATCTCGTGAAACGATTCGCAAAGCGCTCAATTTACTTTCGGAACATGGGTATATTCAAAAAATTAAAGGAAAAGGTTCCATTGTATTAGACGTTCGTAAATTTGATTTCCCGATTTCGGGACTAATTAGTTTTAAAGAATTAGCACAAAAGTTAGGAAAACCTTCGCGAACGATTGTTGAGCAACTTGAAGTGATGAAACCTGATGAAATGTTAAAAAAACATCTCCATGTGACATCAAGAGAGGACATTTGGAAAGTAGTACGCGTGCGAGAAATTGAAGGCGAGCGCATTATTTTAGATAAAGATTTTTTCAATAAAAAGTTTGTTCCGTTTTTATCGAAAGATATATGTGAGCGCTCCATTTATGAATATTTAGAAAAAGAATTGCAATTAAAAATTAGTTTTGCCAAAAAGGAATTTTTCGTCGAAGAGTGTACGGATGAAGATCGAATGTATTTGCATGTTAAACAATATACCCACGTTGTTGTCGTGCGGAATTACGTTTATTTAGATGATGCGAGTTTGTTTCAATATACAGAGTCCCGTCATCGTCTTGATAAATTTCGATTCGTTGATTTTGCGCGGCGCATTCATTTGCATTAAAAATAATCCGTGGCATATGCCACGGATTATTTTGTTTCACGATGTAACGTATGGCGCTTTAGACGAGGACAATATTTTTTTAATTCTAGCCGCTCTGGACTGTTGCGTTTATTTTTCGTTGTTATGTAGTTACGATCCCCAGTTTCTGTACATTGTAAAACGATTTTCACACGCATGTTTCGTCCTCCTCAAAAAAGATAATAGTAATCATTACGTTTTGTATCGTAATATAAAAAAGTATGTTTGTCAACAATCGTAGCCGGAATGATTCCGACTACGATTGAAGATGTTCTTTCATAAATTGTGGGAGACGGAAGCATTGGTTTAATACATCCGCATTTGCGTATTTCGTTTGTTTTGAGAATGTGTTGAGTCGCTCAAATGAAATAGGTTGTTTACCACCGAGCGTAAAGCTCCATAGCCCGCCAGGATATGTTGGAACAGTAGCTGTATATACGTGTACATGCGGGAATAAATGACGAATATTTGTATATGTTTGTTTCAATACGTCCATATGAAAAATAGGGGATTGGCTTTGACAAACCATCATCCCATCTTCTTTGAGTGCTTCATGCACACTTTTGTAAAAATCGTATTCAAATAATACTTGTGCAGGGCCGATCGGGTCGGACGAGTCAATAATAATGACATCATACGTATTCACGCGATCGTTCACAAATTGAACCCCATCTTTATATATATATTGCACACGCGGATCCGAAAGATTTCCAGATACTTCAGGTAAATGCTCTTTACATGCTTGAACAACAAGTTCATCAATTTCGACAAGATGTATTTCTTCTACCTCTTCATATTTCGCCACTTCACGAGCTGCGCCACAATCGCCCCCGCCAATAATTAAAACTTTTTTCGGCGACGGATGAAGAGAAAGAGGAACATGTGCAATCATCTCGTTATAAATATGACCATCAATGGAAGTTGTTTGTACAACTCCGTCAAGTACGAGCATTCTTCCGAAGTCGTATGAGTCTAAAACCATCACATGTTGAAATGGTGAACGTTCTGAGTAAATGATTTCTTTAATGCGATAACTAATTTTTAAATTTTCACGTTCATCTTCTGTTAACCACAACTCACCGTTTTGTTCCTTTATGTAGTTCATAGCTTCCTCCTCTAACAACGTATTTTACACCTTTTTTATATTAATATATTTCTGTATAGATTTGCAAAGGGTGAGAACAATATGTGCAAAAATTGCAATAGTCTTTTTGTTCGCAATCGTTTACAAAAATAAAGTGTTGACAGTTCTTTTAACATTTACATAAATTCGTTGAAAAACGTAAGGAAGAGGAGTAGGATAAAGTGTGAAAAACATCACAAAAATAGAAAGAGAAGTGAGGAAATGATGGATGCTTTACAAACATGTAAAGAGCTCGCATTAAAGAAGCGATCTATTTTGCAAAAATCACTGCTTCAATACATGATTCGTGCTGCTTTAGCAGGTGTATATATCGGTTTTGCTCTTGTTCTTTGTGTTCGGGTTGGTCAATACTTTTACGAAACACATTCACCAGCCACTTATTTAGTAAGCGGCATTTTCTTCGGGATTGCTCTTGTACTGATCATGTATGGTGGGGCAGAATTGTTTACAGGAAATACGATGTACTTTACCGTTAGTACCCTGCAAAAAGAAACGACGATTGGAGACACCCTTCGTAACTGGGTCGCATGTTATAGCGGGAATTTGCTCGGTGCTATTTTCTTTGCTTTTTTAATCGCACAGTCAGGGATTTTTCATGATCTTCCGATGGATCATTTACTATTTGCGATTGCATTGAAAAAAATGCATGCAACAACGTTACAACTGTTTGTGAAAGGGATTTTGTGTAACTGGCTCGTTTGTTTAGCTATTTTTATTCCGATGCAAATGAAAGAAGATATCGCAAAAATGTTCGCCATGATTTTAATCGTTTTCGTCTTTTTTGCTTCTGGATATGAACACTCGATCGCAAATTTTGTTATTTTCTCCCTTGCATTAGCTGTTCAACATCCTGATACGATTCATGTGGCAGGAATGGTTCATAACATCATACCTGTAACGCTCGGTAATATTGTCGGTGGTTCATTATTTATGGGCGCGTTATACACGTACCTTTCATCTTCCGTCAAACAGCCTGCTCCTATATGGAAAGGAGCTTTTGGAATACGAAAAATAATGAATAAGTAAGAAAATAGTAGTCGAGATATGTTCTCGACTATTTGTTTATTTGTTATAATAATGGCTATTATTTATTTCATCGTTTTATAGGGGGGTTATGATGTATTTTCAACAAAAACATGCGCAAAAGTTTATGGACAAATATAAACATCGGGCACGCTTGCTTATTTCATGTCCGGATCAACCGGGAATTGTTGCAGCGGTTACAACTTTTTTGTATGAACAAGGAGCCAATATTGTTGAGTCTAGTCAATATTCGACAGACCCTGAAGGCGGTACATTTTTTTTACGAATTGAGTTTGATGCTCCGAATATATCGGAACGAAAAGAGGAGATGGAGAGAAAGTTCGCAACGATTGCACAACGTTTTTCAATGAAATGGCGATTGAGTCTACATACGCATATAAAAAAGGTAGCGATATTCGTTTCAAAAGAAGAACATTGCTTATTAGAGTTATTGTGGGAATGGCAAGCGGGTGAATTGCTTGCAGATTTCGTCCTCGTCATCAGCAACCATGAACAAATGAGAGAAACGGTAGAGTCATTCGGTATCCCGTACTACTACATACCAGTGACAAAAGAAACAAAACAAGAAGCAGAAGAAAAACAAATACAATTGTTAAAGGAACATGATATTGATGTCATTGTGCTTGCTCGTTATATGCAAATTTTATCATCTCGTTTTGTCGCAACGTTTCCAATGCAAATTATTAATATTCACCATTCGTTTTTACCGGCGTTTATTGGTGCGCGACCATACGAGCAAGCTTATCGACGTGGAGTGAAACTCATCGGCGCCACTTCTCATTATGTAACAGATGATTTAGATGAAGGGCCAATTATTGAACAAGATGTGGAACGAGTCGATCATAAACATCATGTAGAAGACTTAAAACGAATTGGGCGCATGATCGAAAAAACAGTCCTCGTTCGCGCATTAAAGTGGCATTTAGAAGATCGTGTCATCGTTCATGAAAATAAAACAATTGTATTCAAATAAAGAAGAGGAGCTACTCTTCTTCTTTTTTTTGTAAAAAATTGATATGATAAAACTATGTTCTAAATAAAAACTGAATAAAAATAAAAATGTTCAATTATAATGGAAGTATAGAAGGATTTTTCTTTTGAGTAAAGAATGTGTCATATGAGAGGAGGAGGAAAAGATGAGCGAAAAAAGAAAACCGAGCGGATTTTTATTAAAGCAACGCGCATTTTTAAAGCTGTATTTAATTACTTTAACCGAACAAGAACGATTGTATGGACTGAAATTACTAGACGTGCTTCGTGAAGAATTTCAGCCGTTTGGATACCGTCCGAATCATTCAGAAGTATACAAAGCACTACACGATTTAATTGAGGATGGGATTTTAGAACAAGTAAAAAAGAAAAAAGAGGGGATGAAGTATCAAGAAGTTGTTTATTACCGTTTTACTGAGGAAGGATATAAAAAAGCCCAGTTATATAAGCGGCAATTAAAAACAGAATTAGATCGTTGTGAAGCGCTTATTCGTAAAGCAATTAAAGATAATTTTAGTTGACAATAAGATCATATTTCATTTAATATACTGATAAGGGTATATAGAAAAAGGAGATTGATAAATATGACATACGATAACCAAGTGAAAAACAGATTAAAACGAATTGAAGGACAAGTTCGTGGTGTGCTCAAAATGATGGATGAGCAAAAAGATTGTAAAGAAGTAGTTGCCCAATTATCTGCTATTCGTAGCGCTGTCGATCGTGCCATTGCGGTTGTTGTAAGTGCTAATTTGGAGCGTTGCATTCGCAAAGATATCGAAACAGGATCATTAGAAAGTGAAAAACTGATTCAAGAAGCGGTTGAGCTACTCGTCAAAAGTCGATAATGCCGAGTGGCTCCTTTTTTATTGTTTGTTAACATAATATAATTATGTTAAACATTTTGTTCGTTTGTACAAATGAGTACATTTTTTGTACAATACGTACGTATGAAAACATAGAAAGGGTTGACATCATGATGTATACACAATCATTTTCACTTCCTGAAACGATTCAGACGATGATAGAAGAAAGAAGAGAAATGTTTAAACATGACATCCCCGAACGAATTGAGGCTACTGCATACACACCAGCTCATGAGTCCATTTTATACGACGCAATTATCGCTTTAGCGTTAGGGAAAAATGTGTTATTAAAAGGCCCGACAGGTTCGGGAAAGACAAAATTAGCAGAAACATTATCAGCTTTTTTTGGACAGCCTATGCATAGTATTAACTGTTCAATTGATTTAGATGCCGAGGCGATGCTCGGATTTAAAACGATTCAACAAATAAACGGACAAGCATCGATCGAATTTATACCGGGACCGGTCATTCAAGCGATGATAAAAGGGCATTTATTATATATTGATGAAATTAATATGGCTAAGCCAGAGACGCTTCCTATTTTAAACGGGGTGCTCGATTATCGAAAAACGATTACAAATCCGTTTACTGCTGAAGTCGTAAAGGCAAAACCGACATTTGGTGTCATTGCAGCCATTAACGAAGGATATGTTGGGACAGTTCCGTTAAATGAAGCGTTAAAAAACCGTTTTGTTGTCATTGATGTACCGTACGTTCAAGGGGAGGCGTTAAAAAGTATTTTGAAACAGCAAACAAAGCTAACAAATGAAACGTTATTAGATCGTTTTGTGACATTGTCAGCTGATTTAATTGTTCAAGTGAAGCAAGGATATGTATCAGAAGAAGCGGCTTCCATTCGGGCATTAATCGATGCTTGTGATTTAGCGGTGTACATTCCGCCACAACGAGCGATTGAGAGGGCGATCGTTGAAAAATTAGAAGATGATCGTGAAAAAGCTGCGGTGCGTAACTTAGCAGAAACGTTGTTTGATGAATGAGGGTGGCTGAATGAATCGTTTTATTATGTTTAATGATAAAAAAGTCGATTCTTTTTTGTTTATGGAATTATCGGATTTAGTAAAAGCATTAACAAAAGATGAGCAAATGGAGCTCGAATTTGGCTATCAGTCGTACCTTGATCGACAACATAAAAAAGTAGTTGTTAGTCATTTTTGGGATAACCGACCAAAAGAGCAGTACGTATATGGATTAAAAAGCGATGTATTTTTGCGCACGATCGGAAATTTTTATCATACAAGCGATGAACATATTATTTCATTTCTTAATCAAGTGAAAGCCTATTCTATTCGAAATTTCGCTAAACAACTATTTATGTTGCTTGAAGATCTTCGTTTAGAAGATGTATGTCGACATGTCCGTCCTGGAACGAAAAAATCGTTTATCATTCGAAAACAGGTGTATCGTCATTATTTTCAAACGCAATGGAACGTTAATATGGTAAAAAGCATTCATACAGATGCACTGTTTAACTTTTTATATTTATTATTAACGGCGGAACAGCCGGTGCAAGACGTTTCTCTTCCTGAACCACTGCGATCCGCTCTTCCGTTTGTTGAGCGTGAAATTCGAAATGTATATGATGCAAAATCGACCGCTCATATTTCACATATTGTGCTTACAGTTGTCGATGTGTTAGATGAATTGTTAGATGCGGATATGTTAAACACATATTTTCATCTCCCAGAGTACATTTACATTGATCAACAGGAAGATAGGGAAGATATTCGCCGCAAAGATCCGTTGAAAAATCATGATGTGCTCGATGAAAAATCGAAAGACGAAGAGATTTTTCAAGAAGTGATGCATACATGGCATCGCGAAACAAGCGATATGACAAATAGTTTTTTGCAATTTGATCTAGAGCAGGGATCACAAACAGATTTGCTTGGCGAAGGAGTTCGTCAAGGGGAAGCGGGAGATCAAGCGCTTGGGATCGTGCATGGTTCATCACAAAAAACGACGCATAATGATTATACGCATTTAGAACAACAAGAATATCGTCAAGGTCTTTTTGGACGTTCGGAGTACGAATACGGAAAAGAAAATCGTTATGCGAAACCAATATTTGTGGATGCTTCGCCACCAACCGTACAACAAATAAGACAGTATGAACGTGATCGAGAAGTCATTGGGCCGTATCAAAAAAAGTTGACGCAAACCATTGAAAAAGTACTCGAGCATAAAAAAATACATCCGCGTACAGATTTACATGCCGGACGTTTAAATAAAAAGCTATTACGCTTTTTTATCGAGGATCATCCACGTTTATTTTATAAAAAGCATGAAACATCTCCTTTGTTAGATGCTGTTTTTGTGCTCCTTGTCGATTGTTCTGCGTCGATGTATGACAAAATGGAAGAAACGAAAAGAGGGATTGTTTTATTTCATGAATCTCTCCGAGCGCTTCACGTTCCACATAAAATTGTTGGGTTTTGGGAGGATACAAACGAAGCGACATCGTCTTACCAACCAAATTATTTTCAAACAGTTATTGATTTTGATGCGTCTTTGAAAAAGGGACGCGGAGCAGAAATTATGCAGCTAGAACCTCAGGAAGATAATCGAGATGGTTTAGCGATTCGGTTAATGACAGAAGAATTGCAAAAAAGAAACGAAAAACAAAAATTTTTACTCGTCTTCTCAGACGGGGAACCAGCAGCGTTTGGATACGATCAAAACGGTATTGTAGATACACACGAAGCGGTTGTAGAAGCGAGAAAATTAGGAATTGAAGTAGTCAATGTGTTTTTAGCAAACGGAATGATTACCGAAAGTCAACAAAAAACGATTGAAAATATATATGGACAGTATCATGTCATTGTCCCAAATGTAGAACAGTTACCGACATTTTTAGCCCCTTTACTAAAAAAATTATTGTTATACAAATTGTAAAAACACCCATCATCTTGGGTGTTTTTATGTTAATTCAAAAAATTTTTTCGTTAACAAAAAAATTTTTTTTGAAAAAAGATTGTGTTTGAATAGTATGCGAGAAAATAAAAAACTTTTTATTAAGATTGTTTTAAAATAGTATACAAGAATAATTTATTTTCAATTTTGTTCCTTTAACGCTGTAAATTGTATATGTTTTTCTAATTTTTACTATTGACGCATAATTTTAATTTTCAGATAATACTATTACAAGATTAATAATCTTACTAATTATCTTAATTATTTATTTTAAGGAGGAAGTGTATGGAGCTCATTAATCAAGTAGTCGGATTTTTAAACAACATTCTCTGGTCTTATGTCATTATCGGTTTATTGCTCGGTCTCGGGTTGTATTTCACGATCGGGACGAAATTTGCGCAAATTCGTTTAATCGGAGAAATGTTCCGGGTCTTAAAAGAAAAATCTCCTGAAGGAAAAGGAAAACAAGAAATTTCTTCACTTCAAGCGTTCTTCATTGGTGCTGCGACACGTATCGGAACGGGTAACGTTGCTGGGGTTGCGATGGCACTAGCCATTGGAGGTCCAGGAGCGGTGTTTTGGATGTGGCTCGTTGCGATTTTAGGTGGAGCGAGCGCATTTGTTGAAAGTACATTGGCGCAAATCTTTAAAGTAAAAAGCGATGTTGGCTTTAAAGGCGGCCCAGGATATTATATGGAAAAACAATTGGGCGCACGTTGGATGAGCACAATTTTTGCTTTCACAATTATCGCAAGTTTTGGATTAACGTTTAACGCCGTACAAAGTAATACCATTGCAACAGCGTTTAAAAATTCATTTAGCATGAACCCTTATGTAACCGCTTTCCTTTTAGCGGCATTAACAGCAGTCATTATTTTTGGTGGAGTTACACGTATTGCTCGTTTCTCTGAAATTATTGTTCCAATCATGGCGTTTTTCTACATTGGATTAGCATTGTATGTAATGGTAACAAACATTACTGAAATTCCAGCAGTTATTGCTTTAATTTTCAAAAGTGCTTTTGGTTTAGAACAAGTTGTAGGCGGTGGCATGGGTGCTGCAATTATGATGGGGGTAAAACGCGGATTGTTCTCCAATGAAGCTGGTATGGGTAGTGCACCAAACGCTGCAGCAACAGCAACAGTTTCGCATCCAGCGAAACAAGGTTTTATTCAAGCACTAGGGGTATTTTTCGACACATTACTTGTATGTAGTGCTACAGCATTTATCATTTTATTATCAGATACGTATAAAACAGGCGAGCTTGTTGGTATTGAATTAACACAAGCAGCGCTTTCTGAGCACTTCGGTTCTTGGGCAGGTATTTTCTTATCAGCAGCTATTTTCATGTTCGCTTTCAGCTCGATCATTGGAAGCTATTACTACGGGGAAGCAAACATTGAATTTATTAGTAAAGGAAAAACAGCTTTATTCGTTTATCGTGTCCTAGCAATCGGAATGGTTATTTTCGGAGCGCTTGCTAGCTTACAAATTGTTTGGGATTTAGCTGACTTAGCAATGGCGCTTATGGCATTAACAAACTTAGTAGCAATCGGTTTACTGGGTCGTATTGCGTTCAAAGCACTTGATGATTATATGGCGAAACGTAAACGCGGAGAAGATCCTGTATTTTATGCTGATGATATTGAAGGGCTAAAAGGTGTTGAATGTTGGCCAACGCGCAAAGAAGAGCATGTGAAAAAAGCTGTGGGCAAATAAGCTTGAGTTTAAATGAAATGAAAGTGGACAAGTCTAAGGGTGTTTCCTTAGGCTTGTTTTTATTTACACAATCTATTGTATTGTAAAAGTTTACAATGTTGTAACAGTTTCAATCTTTTTTGTAATACAGGTTTGCATTATAATAATAATCGGAATGAATGTTTCAAGATATACAAAGAAAAAAGAAGGGAGGATTTATATGAAACAGTATATTTTCAATTTTAGTACACATCATCAACAACCAGTTGTATGGGAAGAAGCAATTACTGCTCGCGGAATGATGGATGCGTGTATCAAAGCGAAAAAGCTATGTCGCGAGTATGAACGAGAAAAACAAATCCCAATCCGTATTCAATACAAAGGTGTTCGCTATTGCAATGAGGATATTGCTTAAAATAAGAAAGGACGGATTATGAGGTGTATGCATTTTATTGTAAAACGTAGCTGCTATAGCATGTTTTGTTTACTAAAGCGGCTACGTTTTTATTTTTCTTTTCTGTCTCAAAAATAAAAGTTTACTTTTTATTTGAGATTAATTTTATATAACTTCCTATAATTTATGTTATGTAAACTAAAAATAACCGTGAAAAAAGAGGCAGTTTTTGTTCTGCCCTCTCATGATTTTTCTTTCAAAAAATAGTATAAAAACCAGACGGCGTGATTTTGTTCATCAGCCGCTGCTCGGCGAAATGTTTCTTTTATGAACGGGATCGTTATATAGTCCGCAATTTCTAAATAAAAATCGACCGTTTGTTGCTCGTCTTGCAAAGCAATTTCTAGCCCACGCTTGAAATCATCCGGACATTTTTCGCTCATTTTCGGTTGAGGCCGCTTCCCAGTCAGACTAAAATAAATATGCTCAAATTGTTGAAAATGTTTGATTTCATCTTGTCGAATTTCAAGAATTTGTTTTCGCATGTTTTCTTTTTCTGCCAAGTGAGCTAATTGGGCATAACAATGAATTGCGCTATACTCTCCGTTAATGGCTTTTTCAAGGTCTTTCATAAACCTTGCATTGACATAACTATTCATGATGAAAGCCCCCCTATTTTTCTCATTTTATCTTATGAGCCATTAACGGATAGGTGCCTAGCCATTAAATATTTTTTGAATGTCTTATGTCTATTCCCTTTCTAAATCAATGCTCCAATCATAGCGGAAATGATGACGACAACCAAAGGTGGGCATTTCCAAATGGTTAATAAACAAAACGCTGCTAATGCAAGACAAAAATCGGCAGGGGTTTGGATTGCTTTTGTCCATACTGGATGATACAGCGCCGCAAGCAAAAGGCCTACTACAGCTGCATGAATGCCATGGAAAGATGCTTGAAAGCGTGAATGTTGACGAATCCATTCCCAGAACGGAAGCGTACCGATGACTAATAGAAAAGACGGGAGAAAAATAGCAATCGTTGCGACTATTGCCCCCTTCCATCCAAAACTCGCCATCCCTACATACGTAGCGAACGTAAACAATGGTCCAGGCACTGCCTGCGCCATTCCATATCCCGCTAAAAATTGGTTGTCTGTTACCCAACCTTTAGGTACTACTTCCGACTGTAACAAAGGAAGTACTACATGCCCTCCCCCAAAAACAAGCGCTCCAGCTCGATAAAAACTGTCAAAAAGCGCGATAAACGGAGAACCTGTCAACCGAGCCACAATCGGAAGCAGTGCGAGCAACATAAAAAATATAAGCAAAAAGGCTGCTGTTTTTCGTGGAAAAGTTGGAACAGACAGAACGGCTGTCCGCGAATGATGGCGATATAAAACACTTCCTAGCATCCCAGCAACAATAATGATAGCAACTTGTCCTCCAGCGTTCGGTAGCCAAAAAGAAAAAATAGCCGAAGCAACAGCAATTGTCGCACGCGAACGATCGGGGGCAAACACCTTCGCCATTCCCCATACGGCATGAGCAACCACCGCTACCGCTACTACAAGTAACCCATGCAACCAATCGATAGGAACCTCTGCTGAAAAATAAGCGAACAGCAAAAGGATCAAGGCCGATGGCAACGTAAATCCCAACCATGCAGCAATGGCCCCAAGCATCCCTGCTCGCAAAAATCCAATGCCAATCCCGACTTGACTGCTTGCTGGTCCAGGAAGCAGCTGACACAACGCAACTAAATCAGCATACGTTTTCTCATCAATCCACTGTTTCCGTTTCACATATTCTTCGCGGAAATACCCTAAGTGAGCGACAGGTCCCCCAAACGAAACCAATCCTAACCGAGCTGCTGTTTTCCACACTTCCCAAAGTTTTTGCACGTACTTTGTACGGTTTTCTGAATGCAAAATGACTGCCCCCTTGAGTTTTATATTTAGTTAATTTGTTGTCAATTGTTCAATTCATCCCGTTTCCCCCATTTTACTTTACCACAGCCCTTTTTTTCTTTTGAAGTGTCAGGTATGCAAACCTCCCCTTCTTCCGCTATACTGAACAAGTAGTCTTGTGATCAGGAGGAAAATATGATGAAATCACTTGTTCTGGCCGAAAAGCCGAGCGTGGCTCGGGAAATTGCCCGCGTGCTTGGTTGTCGGGAGCAACATAAACATTACTTTGAAGGATCGAAATATATTGTCACATGGGCGCTTGGGCATTTAATCGAATTAAAAATGCCCGAGCATTATAATCCAACATATAAAACGTGGCGGTTAGAAGATTTGCCGATTATCCCAGAAAAAATGGGACTGAACGTCATTCGGCAAACGAGCCATCAGTTTCGGGCAATCGAAACCTTAGCAAAACGTCCAGATATTAAAAACTGCATCATCGCCACCGACGCTGGACGAGAAGGCGAACTTGTCGCACGATGGATTTTGCAAAAAATCCGTTGGAAAAAACCGCTGTTGCGCCTATGGATCTCGTCTCAAACCGATCAAGCCATTCGCGAAGGGTTTCAACATTTAAAACCAGGAAAACAGTTTGAACGTTTATATGAATCTGCTGTGTGCCGGGCAGAAGCAGATTGGTTGATTGGGTTAAATGTGACGAGAGCGTTAACGACCAAATATAACGAACCTCTTTCCGCAGGCCGTGTTCAAACACCGACGCTTGCGATGATGATTGAGCGAGAAAAAGAAATTCAGTCATTTAAACCAGCACCATATTGGACGATTCGTGCCAACGTCGGGTCTGTTGTTGCTTTTTGGGAGCGTAACGGAGAAAAACGAATGTTTTCGAAAGAACTGGCGGAACAGCTATATGAAAAACTAAAAAACAAACAAGCGACGGTTATTTCTGTCGAACGAACAACAAAAAAAGAGCCACAGCCGCTTCCTTACGATTTAACCGAATTACAACGAGAAGCAAACAAACGGTTTGGCTTTTCGGCGAAAAAAACGTTAAGCGTATTACAACGGTTATATGAGCATTATAAGCTCGTCACGTATCCGCGCACCGATTCGCGCTATTTAACGAGCGATATGGAACGTACGATGCTTGAGCGTCTAGAGGGAATGAAATCCGGATACGTAGACGAAGTTGCTCCGCTTTTGAAAAATAAAGGGAAGGTAGTGGCTAGGCGGGTATTTCATAACGAAAAGGTAACGGATCATCATGCGATTATCCCGACAGAAGAACGGTTGGACATCGGCAAACTTTCCGCTGATGAACGAAAACTATATGACTTAATTGCGCGTCGCTTTTTAGCACTCTTCTATCCAGCATGTGACTATGAAACCATTCATGTTGTTTTTGATATCGACGGCGAAGCGTTTGTCGCGCGCGAAACACGAGTAGTAAACGCAGGGTTTCGGCGCGTTCTAGAAAAGCAAGAAGAGCAAGGAACTTTCCCTACGTTTACGAAAGGACAACTGGTTTCTGTCATATTAGAGAAAAAAGAAGCGCTAACAGAGCCCCCTCTTCGCTATTCTGAAGCCGACCTTTTGTCACAAATGGAAAAATACGGACTAGGTACGCCAGCGACGCGCGCGGAAATTATTGAACGCCTCGTCGAAACGGAAACGGTCGAGCGAAAAAACGGACGGTTTTATCCGACACCAAAAGGGAAACAATTGATTGAACTTGTCAATGAGGAATTAAAATCGCCGCAGCTGACTGCGCATTGGGAAAAAGAATTAGAAGCAATTGCTCGTGGAAACGGTGATCCAAAAACGTTCCTCCAACACATCCGCCAGCAAACGGAGCGGTTAGTGGCGGAAATAAAACAAAGCGATCGAACGTATCGTGCTCATAATTTAACTGGCTCGATGTGTCCAGAGTGCGGATCGTTTTTAAAAGAACGAGCGACAAAAGAAGGTCGCATGCTCGTATGCTCGAATATGACATGTCGCTTCCGGAAGAGAAAAGATCCAAAGCTGTCGAACCGGCGCTGCCCACAGTGCAAAAAACGAATGGAAATTCATGAAGGAAAAGCAGGTGTCTACTTTCAATGTCGCCCTTGCAATGTCATTGAAAAAGCCAATGAGCAGAAAAAAGCAAAACTTGGCCAAAAAGAACGGGCGTTATTGAAAAAATATAGTGCCGAAAACGACTCATTTGGCACAAGTTTAGGTGATTTGTTAAAGCAAGTGTTAGATAAGAAAGAAAATTAGAGCCGATAGTAAAAATTCTACTATTGACAACGAATTGTGAATTGATGATAGTTAAATATAAGAACATATATTTGCTTTTGTTGTTCTATCATTATAAAGGGGTTGTGAGAAATTTATGGATCAAAAAGTTGTGACATGCCTTATGTTTTCTGGGCAGGCAGAAGAAGCGATTCGTTTGTATACGTCTGTTTTTTCTCCGGCAGAAATCGAACAGATCGTGCATCAAGAAAACGGCATGGTGCTTCATTCGACGTTTCGACTAAAAGGACAACGGTTGATGGCGATTGATAATCACGTCGAACAGCACGAGTTTACTCCTGCGATGTCGCTATGCGTCACGTGTGATACGGAAGAAGAAATTGACCGCGCTTTTGAACAACTATCTCAATCCGGAAAAGTGCTCATGCCGCTAGATGCCTATCCATTTAGCAAGAAATTTGCATGGGTGGAAGACCGATACGGTGTATCGTGGCAACTTTTTCTCGGAAAGGAGTAGCTAGACGAAAATAAGCTGTTGGTACAAGCCCAACAGCTTATTTTTATCCCATCCGCTTTTGCATCCATACTTAAATCCAGCATTCCAAGCACGTACCGCTTCTTCTAACGTACATTCTGATAGTCGTTTTATTTGTAACATATTCCCTCCGTCATGCCCTAATGTTTTCTTTAGACATCGCTTCTTTTTTTGGACTTACGCAAAAAAGCGAAAAAACGAAACGGAAATCGGATGCAAGCTCACTGTCGCAATTTTTTCTGCCACAAACGCCCCTCCCTAAATCGTCGTCAAAAATAGAAGAAAATAAGTTTTTATAGTATTCATTTGTGTAAAATTCTCCCAGAAAGATAAGCAGCAAATTAAAAAGAAATCTCCGCATACATATATTCATGACAATGATGGCAATGTGGATATGGAAAATCCCAAGGCAATTCTTGATTGCAAATTTTACATTTTTTCATATAGCGTATCAAATGTTTAGATAGTACTTCAAATATTTTTTCAGAAATTTTTTCTTTCAGTCCAAAAACCTCTTCTTCATTAAAAGGCAACGATTGAGAATAAGCAAATGACGTAAATAACGTGAGCTGTTTATAGCTGTTTTCCAATTCATCAATTGCATCGACTGACGTAAGGATAGGCGGCATAGTGACCTTCCCTTCCGTTAAATATTCTCTAATCATCGTTAGCCAATAATCCGTTATCTTCGTTTCTTCGATGGAAAACGGAACGAAACAGAAAGATAATTTCTTCCAAAGAGGGAGTTCGAGCTTCATCTTTTTCAATGTTTTTTCTAAAACAGACATTTTTCTTTCCCATTCGCTTATCTCATGAACACGATAAGGCGTTTCTTTTAATTCATTTTGATAAAAGTTCCATGCCCGTTTGAATAAATCGAACGATTCATAAGGAAACTTTTTTAGTGATTCGATTGATATAGGGAGAAAGCTATATTCAATAGGAGCTACCGGTGCCTCTAACAGCTTTTTTATTTTCTTTCGATTTACCATAGCGCAGACGAACCCTTCTTCATATATTCCTTTTCTTCCTGCTCGTCCTGCGATTTGTTGTACTTCTTCTGCTTTTAACGTACGAACGGATTTTCCATCAAACTTTTCACTTTCCATAAAGATGACTCTTCGAATGGGAAGATTCATCCCCATGCCGATGGCATCGGTCGCTATTAGTATATCGGTTAGCCCTTGCCGAAATTGCTCGACTTGTTTTCTTCTTGTTTCAGGAGGCATGCTTCCGTACAAAACCGAGACGTTGTATCCTTGTTTTACGAGTGAAGCGGCAACATGGAGAACTTTCTTTTTTGAAAAAACAATAAGTGCATCTCCCTTTTTCAAGTCTTTTGGAAAAGAAAAAGCCCTCTCTTCCCAAATGAGTGGAGTGGTACGTTTGTGTTCGATCACTTCAAAATCAAACTGATGGTAAGTTAGCAGTGTTTGAAGCAAGCCAACAGCATGCGGTGCAGCAACCAAATGAATTTCTTTCGCTTTCACCCCGGTAATTGCTTTGACCCAAGCAGCCCCTCTCGTTTCATCCGCTAATAATTGACATTCATCAATAACGACAACATCAAATTCATCGGTGACATTCACGGACTCGACCGTTGCGCTTATATGTGTACTGCCATGTACATTTTTTCTTTCTTCTCCTGTTATTAAGGCACATGCAATACCGTGGGCACATATCTCCTCAAACTTTTCTAACGCAAGCAATCTCAATGGGGATAAATACATCCCTGTTTTTGCTTGAAGCAACCGTTGCATCGAATCGTATGTTTTTCCAGAATTAGTCGGACCGACATGGACGATATATTTTTTGTGAACCGATGAAGCGGAAAGTGATAAAGGATGTTCAAAAATTTGCTTGCTGATCGCCTTTAAGTGGCGGTTAAACTCCTTGGAATGAAGAAACGATCGTTCGAATTCTTCCATTGATGTAAACCATGTACTCAACCAGCGATTCATTTTTTGTGGATTCCATTTTATTGAACATTGATATTTTTCGTTTAGCAACTGTACATACGTATACGCAATTTTAGATAAAATCGCTTCGTATTCCTCTTTCGTTCTCCGCTTTTTATCTACTTTTTTTATAAAAGTCGGATAGTGCCGCATTTTATCAAGAACGATTATCATCTCTTTAGAACAACTATTCTCGAGCAAGCGACAAAGCTCCTCCCATTCATCGTACAGAGCTTTCGCTTCTTTTTTTACCTCATGGAGCCATATGCCTACTTGTTGATCAATAATAGATTCACAAACTTTCCATACAGATGTTTGACGAATGGCAAGGCAGGCTTGGAAGCGAGTTTTTATTTCGTTCGTCAATTCTGTTTCTACGTATTTAACTATTTGTGCTAGGTGTTCTTCATCCACCGCATCAAAAAAGGCTTGTACTAGTTTCTCGCTAGAAAAAGGTGTTATCTTTAATGAGTCGTCTAACAGCGTTTCTCCGCACTCCTCTCGAATTTGTTTTTTTATCTGTTCCTTTCTTGCAAATAACCAAGAAGATAGAGCATCGCTCAAAAAATGCAAATCCACTGGTTTTTCTATTTTTTTACATAACTGTTGAAACGGATATTCTTTGCGATAGAGAAATGACAATTCATACTGACCAAAATGCTCAAGCAAATCCAATGTGATTTCTGCAATTTCCCAGTCTAATAGCTCATTTACCTCGTAAATCAGGTCTTCCATGTCCATTTCTTCTACCTCATCTGACCACCCTTGGGTGATGAGATACGTACGTACTTCGTCCACTCCTAATTCTCTCACACAATCAGCAAGTAAGTCATAAAGAAACGTTTGTATTTTCTCTTCACATCGATTGGATAAATCTTCGTCGAAACAATACAGATCTATATCATCCCAAACGTCCTTTACTGTACGAAAAGGTTCGGGAGTAATTTCTAACGACAACAATTCTTCTTTTATAAGATGAAAGATGTCTTCTTCCAAAGCCGCAAACCGGAGACTTAATCGCGCTTGTAATTTCTCTAGTATATTTGTTGGCTTCTTTACGGTCATTGAAGTGAAGTTTTCCTCCTTTTCTCATTCATTTTATGCCTTTCTTCATCCTTTATTTTCCTATTCGTTGAAGTGTAGGGCTGTTTTTAATCGATACCCACGGGCGATTATGTTCCCAACGGACGTGCACATCTATTTGAAACGTTTCTGACAAATAATCGTCGGTGAGTATTTTTTCTTTTTGTCCGGCTACTATGATTTTTCCATCTTTTAATAATAATACATGAGTCATTTCTTCGATGATTTCTTCAATATAATGTGTAACATATAACACGTGGCATACTTTTTTCATGATAACGTCCTTAATGAGTGCTAAAAGTTCTTCTCGTGTTAATATATCTAGTCCTACGGTTGGTTCATGAAAAATCTCGCAGGAAACCCCTGCTTTCAAGCATGGGGAGGAATGCGTGTTTTTGTTTACCTTTCACTAAAAATAAGATAAAATAAAATTAGTGAAAGGCGGTGAGGACATGAAATTGACTTTAACAGCAAAAATTAAAATTTTGCCGACATCTGAACAAGAACAGCTTCTTCAAAAAACGATGCAAGCGTATCGTGATGCGTGTCATGCGGTGTCGGAAGTGATATTCAAAGAAAACACCCTTGTGCAAGCCAAACTTCACAAAATGACGTATCGCAAACTCCGCTCTACATTTGGCTTAAAATCTCAAATGGCACAATCTGTGTTAAAAACGGTGATTGCAAAATATAAAGCTAACCAAACCAATGGACACAAGTGGTGTCAGATTGCGTTTAAAAAACCGCAAATTGACCTCGTTTTTAACCGAGATTACAGTCTAACCAAAGGGTTGTTTTCCATTTTAATCGAGATTACAGCCTAACAAAAGGGCTGTTTTCCATCAATACGTTAGAAGGACGAATCAAAGTTCCTTTTCAAACGAAAAGACTTGAAACGTATTTCGACGGAACATGGACGTTTGGAACAGCAAAGTTAGTGAACAAACATCAAAAGTGGTTTCTCCATATTCCTGTATC
>NZ_RXXX01000040.1:0-27558 GCF_011006755.1 Anoxybacillus sp. MB8 | reverse complement strand
ACCATCGCTTTTGGTGTTGGTTTAAAAGTTATTCTAAAAAACTGAATAAAAAATCCTTTTGTTCCGCCCTACCAAGGTGCGAAATATGAGTAATATAATAAATTCGGAATAAAAAAATTGGGGGGATAGCTCCGAAATGTTAAAAAAATGAAGAAAAACTTGGGTAAAAAGTCGTTGTTAGTTGCAATGGCAGGTGCTTTAGGGTTAAATCTTGTCCCACTTTCAGCTGAAGCAGCACTAGAATATACAGTGTTAGGTGTTGGATCCTATGTCTCAAGTTCTTTAAGCGACTTAGATAATGGTGATGCTTATAAATTTCGTGATCGCTTAAGTGAAAAAAATTGGACAAGGACAGCTCAATGGTACGATTCAGCTGTTTATTATACTGATTTCACAAAGTATGGAAATGAATCCGATATTCTGTATTTTACAGGTCATGGAGGTTCTAGTGGAAATTTAGCGCTATCATACAGATATGTAGAGACTGGACTAAGGGACTTTGCTAATTGGTATCAAGTTGGTGGCGATATCAAAGGTACTGACCGCGCTTCAAATGAAGATGCAGAATGGATGATTTTTGCTGCTTGCGAAGCTCTGGATCAAGTATACTGGGGTAAACAACTTGCAAATGGTCTTCATCATATTTTTGGTTATCATGGTGTTTCAAACGATTATACAGATACCAAAATCATTGACAACTTTTTTAATAGAGCGCTTGGGGTAAATGGATATAGTGCATATACTTTATTTTCTGCTTGGATGCATGCAAATCGCACATATTCTGAATACGATTGGGCAATTATCGGCCACAACAATAACAAATATGATTACTTGCATAATGTTGGAAGCGGAGCTACGGCAGATGTAACAGGTACAAGCGACGTTTACCGTTGGAAAGGAACTGATCCTAACTCTATTATTGGTTATTACACAACAGAAAATATTAGTAGTTATTTAAAAACGGGCGATGAATTAACAACACCTACCGCACAAGAGGAATTAGATGAACTAAATAATGAGTACAGAGTAAAATTTAAAGTGAAGCCTGAAAAAATTAACTTAAAAATGATTCAATCAAATCTATTAGGTGAAAATTATACGGAATTTAATTATAAAGAAAATAAATCAAAAGTTTATAGTAGTCAAAATGGCACACTAGAAGTATATAATGACAACTCATTTGTGTATAGTCGACAAATCGAATTCGATCCAATTACTAAATCAAGTGATGAAGTATTAAAAGATATAAATGCTTTTATCGAGAAAAACGGCGGTTTGCGTTCAGATCTCAAATTAAAACATTTCCTACCAATAGTTGAACAAGATGATTTAGGAAATGATGTAATTGTAGGTTATACTGTTGTATTTGTTCAAAGTCTCGATGGAACATATTTAGATGGAGAAGCAGCAGAGGCAATCGTTGTTGGTTATGACAAAAATGGAGTTAACTTCTATAAACGGAACGTTAAAGAAGTTACACAAAAAATAAAAGTAAAGGATCTTTCAGTAAAAAAACTTGAAAAAGCTATGGAAACAGCAAAGAAAAAAGCGAATAGTCACTTTAAATTTGATGGAAATATTGATTTTACAAAGGCAGAAATTGTTTATTTTTCATCCCCAATTGGTTTAGGATTAGAAAAAGATGAATTAAGACCTGCATATAAGTTAAGTGTTAATGAAACAAATGCAATTTATATTGATGCACTCACAGGTGAACACTTAAATGGCGCAAAAATGCTAACAGAAAATGAAACATATATTGTTCCAGAAGAAGCATTTTCTCCTGAATATAAAGAAAAGTATGAAAGGGAGCTAGAAAAACGAATCCAAGAGTCAATTAATGAGGAATAATAGGTTCAAAAGACAAAGGAAATTCTCCCTTGTCTTTTGTTATAACAAGTTTATAATTGTATATAATTTTCGCAATTTACATCAATTAAATTCTAAATTGTATAATATTAGGATAGGTCAAAGGGGATGGATTACATGAAAACATTAAAAGTCGTTATTTGTTTATCATTTTTACTTTTATCTCTAGTAGGTTGCTCAGGACAACAAACAAACCCAAAGGAACAGGGAGCAAATCAAATGAATCAGTTTTATAAAGAAATGCAGGAAAAGGCTACAGAAATTTTAAAGGAAAACAAAAATGCTGATATACTTGCACATGGCGACTCTATTTATATGAATGCAAAGCACATAGAACAAATGGATAACTCCAATATAAAAACTGGGGAGAAGCTTTTTGATATTAACTTAACTTATAAAAAAGGAGAACCTTTTGAACAAGGAATGGCAACAAAGCTACCTGTTGGAACTGAAGTTTATCTTCCTGCCGAAAAGCAAGAACGCCCTATTTTAATAGCTGTTGTAAACGGAAAAGAAGAAGTATATTTCGAGATATTTAACCCGATAAACAACGATTCAAAATAATATAAATGCTAAAACGTTTATGTTTGGCTTTAATTTTATTTTTTATATATAAACTGTAGATGAGTAAATTCACTAACATAAATTTACATCCAAACAAAAAAGAAGACATGAACCCGATTCCTTGGTTAGAATAGATGTGCCACAACTACTCACAAGGGGGTTCATGTCTCATGAATAGATTAGCATATCACCAAGGAATCCACAAGTTTTTGACGATGTTGGTTTGAGTCAAGACTTTGTGGGAGATTTTTTTCTCGACCGATTTTTTGGTTATATATGGTTTTATAAAATCGTTATATGTAAACGCTTTTACTCACTCTCATCCTGTAGGTATGTGCGTTTTCTCTCGTTTTAAAAACCTTTCAATGCTTGCAATACCTCGTAAATCGGTGCCCCTGAAGATTGGCGAAGGTATGGGATGTTATCTCGTACCACTTCTGCCATTTGCGTTTGCACGCGCTTCAGTGCCTTTTTCACGATCGTTTCTCGTTTCGTTTCTTCTCGTTCTTCCACGCCATACATCACCCCACGGCGTGTCCGAATGAGTAACGTATCTTTTATCGCGACGATTGCTCGCAACATCGCTTCAATCCCTGCATCTTTCCAACTTCGACCGTTTTTACTTCGTTTCGCAAACACATGCATCGTTCCTTCCGCACTCCCCATCGCCCTCATGTTTGTCGTGTCGATCCCTTTTTCCTTCAACCATACGCGATAGTCACGCAAACATCCTGGCATCTCCCCGATCCGTCGAACAAACGCCTCGAGTTGCTTTTCCTTCTCCTCATGTTCTAGCGTACCGATGGCACTTGTGAGTTCTCGTAACACGCCTTCTTCATCCCATGATGCGAATTTCTTTCGAATCACCCGATATCTTGCATGACCTCGGAACAATTGACGAATCTCTCTCGCCACATGGAACCGATCGAGTTGAACGTACCCTCTGTCCCCGAAATATTCTCGACACGCTGTGATCCATGGGGCACCATCTCCATTGATGACCACCCAATCATCAAGCGGATCATAGCCATATTCCTTCGTCAGAAAATTCTCTACAGCCTCCCAAACCGGTTCATTCGTTTGATGAACCATATACCGTCGATTCACTAAGGATACGCGCTTCCCGTTTTTCTCCCATCCTTGGTGAATCGTGATGATCTTTTCTTCTTTTCCTTTGATGCGGCTTCGTTGACGTTTCACGTACAACCCGTCTGCTTCGATAAAAAACACGCGCCCTTTTTTCTCCATCGCACGGTGCCCTTCCACCTCTGCCTCGACAATCAACTGACGAATCGTTTCGTGGCTCATACATGCGTATCCCACCAGTTTTTCAAGCGACTGCGCAGCCTGTCGATACGAAGAACCCGTCACGGCGAGATGAATCGCTGTCTCCTCTAATAGCGGACTCACTCCATGCGCCCCATCGAACTGAAGAAAGACATCGAGTAAAGACGTATACACCTTTTTTTCACGGTCAAAGTAGTAGTTTCGCTTCACTTCCACCTCTCCAAATAGCGTTTGGAGTCGGATCGTCCGCTTATCTTTGAGCGCATATCGTTTCTTGTCCCGCTGTTCTGCCAATGTGCGGTCGATCTCCTCCAACACCTGTTGAAGGAGCTGACCATATTGTTTTTGCATATGTCTAAATAAAGACTGTTCGATATCTTTTAATGTCAAGCCACTTGTGATATAATCCTGCATGGGCTCCACTCCTTTCTTTGGTTGTATTTTTTCGCACTTACTACCTTACCAGGAGGAGAGCCCGTTTTTCATCTATTTCGCTTACATATCTGACAGGTTCCTTATTATACCAAATAAAGAACTGGTCTTTTTTTTCTCCTTTTCTCCCACAAACATTTTATCATCCGAATCATCGCACAACACTCAGCCATTTTTTCACGAAAAGCCCATGGGAGGAAGAAACGTTGCTTCGCAAACTTCAGCAGTGGGTGCTTCATCGTGTCGAATGCAACGCGAAACGAGAGCATCACCCCATTTTTGTTTCGATCGATGATACGATTTGCCAAAAAACGAAGCCCTCGTCACGGGCAACACACGCGATCCAAGGGTGTGATTGGCACTATTCTCTCGCAGAGAAAAAATCGATTTGGGGACATTCTCTCGTTTGGCCCATGGTTCATACGATGACTCAAGCGTTTCCTTTTGCCTTTCGCCTCTATGACAAGACGGCGGGGAAAAGCAAAGGGGAACTTGCGATGGAGATGCTTTCTTCTTTAGATACACGCCAACCCGTTTATGTGCTCATGGACTCTTGGTATCCATCGAAAACCCTCGTGGGAGCCTGCTTGAAAAAAGGGTTTCACGTCATCGCGATGCTGAAGACGAATCGGATTCTCTATCCAAAAGGGACGGCCATTCAAGCAAAGGAATTTGCCAAATCTATGGAGCCACGGGATACCCGCCTCGTCACGGTGGGAAAAGAGCGTTATCGGGTGTATCGCTACGAAGGTGCTCTGAACGGTCTCAAGGATGCCGTGGTGCTCCTCGCTTGGAAAGCCGATCAATCATGACATCGGAACACCTTCATTGCGTGTTGAGCACGGATCGCAAGCTGAGCGATGAAGATATCCTAAGCTACTACGCGGAACGTTGGTCGATCGAATGTTTTTTCCGTCAGTCGAAAGACCAGCTGAAGCTCGATGGGTACCGCGTTCGTCACGTTCGTGCGGTGAAACGGTATTAGATTTTGGTACAACTGACTTATGTGTACAGTATGTTCGAGTCCAACGGTGATTTCTCTACCGAGCTTGACCTTCTCCGAACGAACAAAGCACATCGTCTTGTAGAATTTATCTACGGCGCGGCGAAACAAAATATCCCCATTGATGCCGTGAAAAAACAGCTCCACGTGGCATAAGGTGTTCCTTGTTTGTCTCTTTTTATATGGTAATTATTGTTATAGGAATTGCTCAACTACAGTTAAATAGTTTTAAAGGAAAAAAATAAAATCATTGAAATGTTTTACCTATTAAAATATAATAATATTCAGAAAATTTTAAAAGGTGGCTACAATGACTACGAACAAATATATCAATACTCTCACAACAATTCTTACACCCTATTTCAACATTTATCGGGATGAAAAGCTCGGCACGTTTCCTTTACCTTTTTATGCACATTACCATCGGCGCGATGAGAAATATTTTATGACAAAAAAATCTAAAATTTGGGCTGTTGAAAATGAGCAATTCATTTTTGTGTGGCAAAAAGAAAGTGTCGTGACAAAAGAAGACGTCATCCAATTCTCTCAAACATTTATGAATCATGTGCCGAACTACATATCCAACCATCAAGACCATATGTCAACCGTTTTCATTGGGGCAATTGTCGCACCGGAGGCACATGTTGATGCCATAAAGGAGGTGAAACGTTTTCGAAAGCTGCGATTTATTCGTTTCGGTTTACACGGTTGGCTCGAATGTTATTTGGCCATCATCGCTTTAAACAAAAAAGAACGATTTACTCATCGGAAAGCTCTTCCGTTAACAGATGTTTTCGAAAAACCGTTTGAGGAGGGTACGAATTGAATTTATTAACGTTGCTTCTTATTTGTGGAATTATTTTACTTATCGCCTATTTCACATATGGACGTTTTCTTGAAAAACAATTGAAAGTAGACGGTGATCGTAAAACACCGGCACACGAAATGTATGATGGTATAGATTACGTGCCAGCAAAAAAACCTGTTTTGCTTGGACACCATTTCGCTACAATTGCTGGAGGTGGCCCGATTGTCGGACCGATCACGGCAGCAGTATTTGGATGGGTTCCGGCTGTTTTATGGATTATGATTGGAGGTATCTTCATCGGGGGCGTCCATGATTATACATCGCTACAAGCTTCTATTCGCCATAAAGCACAATCGATCGGAATGATTATTAAACAATATATGGGTAATCGTGGACAAGTATTGTTTTTGACTTTCTCTATCGCGACGCTCATGCTCGTCGTCGGGGTATTTATTATTTTAGTTGCGAATACGTTTGTCGCTGTTCCACAAGCTGCTACAGCGTCTGTTTTATTCCTTGGCATTGCAGTAATTTTTGGCTTTTTTGTTAATCAAATGCGAATGAACTTATTTGTAGCCAGCGTGTTAGGGGTTATCGCCATGCTCTTATCTGTATGGGTTGGTATTCAATATCCTCTTTCGTTAAGTGCAACAACATGGTCACTTATTTTACTAGGTTACGCATACGCTGCATCGGTATTGCCTGTATGGATTTTGTTACAACCACGGGATTATTTAAACTCATTTCTTTTATACGGCATGATCGCTGGAGCTGCTGTCGGTATGATTATTGCAGCACCAACCATTCAATTCCCAGCGTTTACCGGATTTTATAACGAAAAGCTCGGATTTTTGTTCCCTATTTTGTTCATTACAATCGCTTGCGGTGCCATTTCTGGCTTCCATTCGCTCGTTTCATCAGGGACGACCGCAAAACAGCTTGATAACGAGAAAAATGGACGATTTATCGCCTATGGCGGTATGTTGTTAGAAGCATTTTTAGCCATCATTTCTGTTGGAACGGTCGCATATTTAACCCAAGCTGACTTTGCTGCTCGTATGAGTGAGCTTGGTGGACCAATTGGTACATTTTCTGCTGGCGTCGGTTACTTTATGTCTCATGTCGGCATCCCAGAAGCAACAGCTGTCACATTCACCGCTCTTACCGCATCAGCATTTTTATTAACAACTTTAGATTCTGCAACGCGGTTAATGCGTTACGCTATTCAAGAACTCGGTGAAGAGCGGACAAACGCATTTAAAAATAACCACATTGCAACAACAGTCGGTCTCATCGGGGCTGGAGCACTTGCATTATCAGGAACATGGCAATCCGTTTGGCCGCTTTTCGGGGCAGCGAACCAAATGCTCGGAGCGCTTGCTTTGCTAGCTGTTTCCGCATGGCTCATGAAAATCGGCGCCAAATCGTTTTATGTTGTCATCCCGATGGTGTTTATGCTCGTTGTGACCATCGCTGCTCTTTGCATGTTAATGTATCAAAACGCATTAGCCCAAAATTGGCTATTAGCCGGATCAGCTTTCGTCCTGTTCGTGTTATGCATTTTCTTAGCTATTGAAGGATGGAGCTCTATGGCAAAAACAACAAAAAAAGAAATCGTTTCTTCTCACCAATAAGTGAAATCCAGCTAGCGCTTTTATTGCGCTAGCTTGATTTTCATATATGGCCGCAAAGTCGAAAATGGAATGAGAAATTCGCGAATGCCAGCGGCATACGGGGCAATTTCGTATAGACCATAATAAACGACAATACCATCTTTCGTCATATAGTAAGGCTGGTCGTTCGGCATGTTTTGTACGACAGCAATCGCATTGTCAAAATATAGATCATCTTCTTTTTTAATTTGGGCGACGATTTCGTCCTTTATCACTTGTTTATAGTTCGTTCCTTTTTTAAATAAATCGCTCAGTTGCAACGATTTGCCTGTATGAAAATCAAAATTGTTTGGAACTTTCACAGTCATGCCGTGCGCCCCACCTGTATAGCTATATAACGTAACCGGAATGCTTAAAATGCCATGTTGGTTGTACGTCACTTCATAATTGCTGACTGCTGCATGCAATCGATATGGAAATCCTTCCTTTTTACTTATTGCCATATTTTCATGCGCTTCTTTTTCGACTTGGCGCTTTAAATCAAGTGATTCCTTTCGTAATAAACCGTTCACTTGGCGCTGAAACGATGGATTGACTGAACCTGATACGATCGGGATGTTTAAATCGACTTCCATTAGTTCATTTGTATATTTTATTTGCTTCGTTGTCACAGTAAGTGGGTGGCTGTACGCTGTCAATATAAATAACATCAACACCATCATCCATATGTTTCGTTGTTTAAGCAAAATTTTCACCTCGTTTGTTTTATCGAAAGTTTGCGTTCAAACAAACGAATTTATGCATTACTATCATTTCAACATTTGTTTCACTAACTCTCGATTTCGTTCCTTAAACGCTTCGTGATGTGAAGATACCATCGCATACGGATCGGCAGTGGGCTCTATGAATCTTTTTGCGCTATTGACTGCATTCGCTGCATCTTGGAACGCCCCGGTAAGCAAGTATAACTTCCCATCATATTTTGAAATATCGCCAGCCGCATATAAGCCAGGTACAGAACATTCCCCTTTTGCATTTGTTGCGATATAATATTCGTCTATCATTTGGATAGGCAGTTCACTGTTGGTAAGCAATGACGCATCCCGTTCATATCCATGGCTAATAATCACATCGTCCACATCGAGCTCGAATATATCACCTGTTTCTTGATTTGTCAGCACGACTCGCTTAATCGTTTCATGATCGGAGCTAGCAACGAATTTTGTAATGGACGTGTGGAAAAAGCAAGTCGCCGAACTATTTAATAATTGCGTCACTTGCGCTTCATGTCCTTTTAGCGACTCATTGCGATAAGTGACATATACTTTTTTCGCAACTGGTACGAGCTCATTCGCCCAATCAATTGCTGTATTTCCTCCACCCGAAATGATCACCGTTTTCTCTTTAAACTGTTTTAACGACTTCACCGTATAATGTAAATTTGTAATCTCAAACTTTTCTGCTCCTTCAATTTGAAGCTTTTGCGGTTTTAATATACCGCTTCCTACTGCAATAATGACCGTTTTCGATATATGTTGTTGTCCGGATGCTGTTTGTAAAACAAATATGCCGTCCTCTCTTCGCCGAATCGTTTCGACTTTTTCATTTAGCACAACGGTTGGGTTAAATGTCAGCGCTTGTTTGACAAGTTGCTCGCGTAATTTTTCTCCCGTGATCGGGACATGTCCGCCAACATCCCAAATCATTTTTTCCGGGTACACATGTAATTTTCCGCCTAACTGCGGCTGATACTCGATCAATTTCGTTTTCAATTCTCGAAGCCCACTATAAAACGTAGCATATAGCCCTGCCGGCCCGCCTCCAATAATCGTCACATCGTATAATTGTTCCATCGCTATCACCTTTTAAATTTGATTATCATTCTCATTTAAATATACATCTTTTTTCAAACTTTTACAATGTGTAAAAAGACAGGCCACTGCCTGCCTATTTTTTGCCTGTATAAATGAAAATCGCATCACGAAGAAACTCCGCCATTCCTGATTGTTTTTGATCGTAGTATGCTTTAAACCGCTCATCGTCAACGTACATTTGCGCCAATCGTGCATGCGCTTCTTTTGAGTAATGGTCCCAAAAATAGCCTAACCATTGACGATGCAATTCCGCTGCTTTTTGCGCAAGCTCTCCTGCTGGATCGCCCGTCAAAAACGCTTCATGCAATACGCGCAATACTTCTTCACCGAGCTTTGTCGCTTCTTCGTATTGTGCTTGCGTCATATTTTTTACTTTTTCGTTTGATTTGTTCACTTGCTCATCGCCATACTTTTCCCGAATTTCTTTGCCATATTTTCGTTCATTTTCGTCAATAAGCTGCTGTTTAAACGCCTCAAATTTTTCTTTGTCGCTCATGATGATTCTCCCTTCTTTCGCTAATAGCGTTTTTTCGACATTGGCGATTAACGCTTCTAACCGCCGCCGTTCTGCCAAGAGTTTTTCGCGATGTTGCTTTAACGCCTGTACGTCGTCAAATGACGGGGACATGATGATTTGCTTAATCGTTTCTAAATCCACCCCGAGTTCGCGATAAAACAAAATTTGTTGGAGCCGGTCTACCTCTTTTTGTCCGTATATGCGATAGCCTGATGCATTAACCCTTGCCGGTTTCAACAGACCGATTTCATCGTAATACCTTAGCGTTCGGCTCGTCACCCCCGCCAATTTCGCTAACTGTTGCACCGTATATTCCACCCAATCACCTCCTGACAATTTCACTATAAACGTTTACGTAACGTCAATGTAAAGCGAAAAAATAAAAAAATCTCGCCATAAAAGCGAGTGTTATTTGACTAACCCATGTTTAGATAGGCACGAACATGCGTCTCATCGACATGAAGAAGAACGATTTCTTCCATGATTAGTTTTTTTATAAACTCGAGTTCTTTTTCAAAGGCTGCTTGAAGCACTGGATCGCCTTTGACGAGCTTATAGGTCGGAAACGGAGATTTATGTGATCGAACCGTTGAAAAGTGGCTCAATTTTAGGTTATCAAATACACCATTTTTATATTTATGTGGTATAATATGGGCGATAATTTATTTTTTGATCTAAAGGAGGATCAGTGTTATGGGTGTTGCAATTCATACACCGAATTGTTCTGTAAGTAAGGGATACTCCAGTGGTTGGGGAGTAGGAGGGGGAGCAAGCTGCAGTGGTCCAGGCGCTAGTGTCTCTGCAAAAAGCAAATATGTAGGTGGAGAAGCGAAAGTATCTGTTGGGGAAGTTGAAGCGCATGCCAAAGCCAATAAAAAGGGGATTTCAATTGGTGGAGAGGCTACACTCCATAAATACTCATCAAGTATCGATATCAAGATCCCATTTACGAAGAAATCAATATCAATCAGTGGTTCTATAGGAGTAGGATCAATTGGAGCAAAATATGATATTAGTAAAACTAAAGTAAAAGCTTATACAGCCCTTGGTGTAGGCTTTGGTTGGGGAATTGAATTGAAAGGCTAGGTATCTGTATGATTATGAAAGATATTCTACCAATAGGTAGCGTAGTAAAATTAGATGGTATTAATTATTTGGTAATGATATATGGAAGAAATGTAGTGCAGTCTACTACAGGAAAACAATACGATTATGTAGGATGTCCTTATCCTCACGGATTTATCAATAATGCGTATAATATTTTCTTTAACAAGGACGCTATCGAAACATTGGTATTTAAAGGATATGAAAATCAAGAAGAGAAAATTCTGAGAACTAGCCTTTAAAGAATGCCGAAGGGAAGTTTACTTACGTAGCAGACTTCCCTTACTTAGTAATTATAATAATCATTCTTTGTAGCCTAAATAGTAAACTTCTTCGATATCATTAGCATTAAAAAATACATTATAATCATTAGAAGTAAAACCATCTGGATAAAAACAGCCTAGGTACCTATATTTCTTGTTATCTGTGCTTCGAGTGACGTTATTTCCATAAATCATTATTTTTTCATCTAGTTCCTTTAATTTAACTACTGTCCCTATAGGCAAAGAATTTTTATCGACTTCAGAGACGCTCCTAGTAGTTGCATTATTACAACCGGCCAAGATTACAAGAAGTAAAAACATAAAAGAAATTAGGATCTTTTGTGAATTCATTACTACATCCCCTTTCTGAAAATCTTATATACTTGATTATATTTTAAACATATATATATTAAAGTGAAAGGTTGTTTAATATTGAATATAACAAAATTTAAACTAGAACAAAATAAAATGTTCAATCTAAAAGTTCAAAGCTTTATAGGTAAGATATACTTCTTCTCCAAAATACTAAAGTCTCTTCAAAAAAGAGATGTGGTGGTAATTAAAAGAGAGAGAGGGATTCAAGACGGATATATCTTTTCGATCCTAATTGCAAGAAACAGCTATTTAGATAATAGTGAGCTAGTTATCAAAGATATCCAATTAAATAAAAATACAGTAAAAATTATATACGGCAACACTACATCAGAATCTACAAACAGTTTTTCTTATAAGGATATTAAGTATAATTATATTGCTTTTTATATTGAAAGTAGCGCAAAGTATATAGATATAGTTAATGAACAAGGAATCAAGATCCTAGAAAGTGAAGAAGTAGGGGATATTCGCAAATGGTAAGTGCAATCCCAAACAATTGATATATACATCCAAATTGGCATTTTAACCTCTGATTCACACAGCACACCCCATGCGGCGTAACACCTCATCCGGGTGTTGTAGAACGTACTGTTCAAAGCGAGTAATGGATTGGGCAATGTCATTTTGATCCTTGTGAAAAACGTTGGCAATCACTTCATCTTTCAACCACTTCCACAGCCGTTCAATCGGATTTAACTGTGGAGAATACGGTGGCAAAAAGATGAAATGAAAAGCATCGCCTTCCTCGCCATCAAGAAAGGCTTGCACCATCTTGGCATGATGAATACGCGCATTGTCCAACACAAGCACGAGGAATCGGTCTGTATATTTCTCTTTCAATCGGCGCAAAAAGTCGAGGAACGTTTCGGCATTGGCGGATGATGCGCGATGAAATACCACATCGCCTTGTTGAACATCGACGGCGCCAAAAATAGAAACGTGGGCGTGGTGACCGTAGCTCGGCACGTGTTTTTGATTTCCTACTTCTGCCCATGTCGTACGTAGCGCTTGATAGGCACGAACATGTGTCTCATCCACATAAAACAGCATGGCATTCTCGGTAATTAGTTTTTTTTTATAAATTCAAGTTCTCTTTGAAAAGCAGCTTGACGCTTAGCGTCTCCTTTGACGAGCTTATACGTCGGGCGTGTCCATGACAAACGCAAACGATGCAACAACTTGCGAATCCCTTCCCGTGACATGGAAACACCATAGGTTTGTTGAATGTAAGATTGTAAAATGCGCGTGTTCCATGACGAAGCGATGCCCCAGCCAGCATCCACAGGTGTAGTAGTTAACACGAGTTGTCTGATTTCTTGTTGTTGTTCTTCCGTAAGAAATGGCACGCGACCAGGTGGTAAGCGACGATCGAGTAGATGATCGAGCCCACCTTGATTAAATCGCGCAACGTAGAGGGCAACCGATTGACGGCATACGTTGACCATTTTCGCGACATCTTTACCGAGGTGACCTTCCATGACAAGACGAACAGCGGTCACCCGAACACGGAGGGAAGCATCTTTGATTTTCCGTTCTTGTTTCCGAAGGGTTCGAGGTGTCCAGCCGTGATCATTTGTGATTTTCAGACGTTTCATGCCAATTCCGCTCCTTTTGTATAGAAATATTTAGGAGCAGTATAGCCATGAAAAAAGGTGTTCATACAGAAGTCATGGTTTTAAGGTGCATGTATATAGCTTATCTAGCGGAGTACCGTCAATATATTCATAAAAGACAAACCTTATGTTATTTAGGTGGCCATTGGGTATAATAAATGTTTCAACAATAGTGGTTGAAAATAAACACTGCTCCAGCTTGGTAAGTAAATGGGGAGAATTATAAACATGTGATGCCATAGGATATTTATCATAGTGAATTTTCAACGTAAAGTCCGATGAGTTACTATCTGAAATTTTTACAATAAATGCATCATCGCTCCAACGAGGTTCTTTTAGTACACTACACTTGTATTCCGAGTAATTATTATCCTGTAACAATCTATATATTTGTATAATATCGGTCGTTTTAGGAACTTCTCGAATCAAAATGTCCTTTATTTTCATTAGCAAGTTTTTGTTTTCGTTAGTTAACATAACCCTTCTGCCTCCCTTTCATTAAAAAAATTTATATTTAAATCCACTTTATGTAAAACTATAACAAAAAAAATCAATACTTTTTAACATAAAATTATCAATAAAATATTAATATTAACTTAAAAGAAAAATATAACCATTAACTACGGCGTTACATCTCTCAAAACTCCACACGAGAAAATATTTCGGTTGAAAAAAACAAAAAGTTCGTTTATTCTGAATTTTATACAACAAAATAATAAGTTCACGCAACAGGTGGTTCACACATGCTGTGAATCTTAAAAGGGAAGTTTGGTGAAAGTCCAACACGGTCGCGCCACTGTGATGCAGAGCTGTTTATCACAATCCACTGTTTCATTTGAAATGGGAAGGAGATAAACAGCGATGAAGCTAAGTCAGGAGACCTGCCTGTTGTATGCACTTACGACCTACGCGTCATAGGGAGGAGTGAGGACATATGATGTTGAGGCACTTCACGTATCTCAATACGAGTTAGCTATGCCCTCCTTCTGTTTGGAAGGGGGTTTTTCTGCTTGATTGGGATAAAATGACTGGAGGTGCTTAACTTGTTCATCCGTAGTTCAAATGTAGGATATCCGCGTATTGGTGAGAAAAGAGAGTGGAAAAAAGCGTTAGAATCTTTTTGGAATGGGCAAATAAACGAAGAGCAATTCACAAAGACGATGGAAACGATTCGACTGGATTCCATTCGTAAACAGCTTGAGAAAGGAATTGATCTCATTCCAATCGGAGATTTTTCTTTATACGATCACGTGTTAGATACAGCATTTATGTTTGGATATATTCCTAAGCGATTTCAACAAATAGACGATCCTCTTGAGCAATATTTTGCGATGGCACGTGGAACGAATGGGCAACATGCGCTTGAAATGACGAAATGGTTTAATACAAATTATCACTACATTGTGCCTGAAATCGGGCAAACGAAGCCGAAATTAGTGGATAATCACCTATTGAAAGAATACAAGCTTGTAAAAGAAACATTCAATTTAGAAACAAAACCTGTATTGCTTGGCCCGATTACATTTCTTTTGCTTTCTAAGCAATACGCGCGACACGAGTGGCGCAAACATCTCGCACAATTAGTTCCTGTTTATGTGGAATTATTCAAACAACTAAGCGAAGCGGGCGTGTCATTCGTACAAATGGATGAACCGATTCTCGTGCAAGATATAGACGATGACATCATCGATGCATTTCATCATGTATACAACGTTTTTCACCGCGATATACCGAACATAAATATTATTTTACAAACATATTTTGATAGCGTATCGCATTATCGTGAAATCGTTGCTTTACCTGTCGCAGGCATTGGGCTTGATTTCGTGCATGACGATGGCGAGAACATGAAAAACATAAACACGTACGGATTTCCGAAAGATAAAATATTAGTTGCTGGTATTGTAGACGGTCGCAATGTATGGAAAAGCTCGCTTGCCCAAAAAGCGAAGCTCCTTCATCATTTAGCAGGCGTTTCTGAACAACTGATCATTCAACCGTCTTGCAGCTTAATACATGTCCCTGTCACAACAAAACATGAACATACGTTACCAACAGAACTTGCTAGTACTTTATCATTTGCGGATGAAAAATTAGATGAAATACGTATGTTGACAGAGCATATGAAAGGAAACGTAACGATCGACGAGCTAATCAAATACGATGAACAAACAACCGTTTATTTTTCCAAGTTCCGTCAATCTAAACAAACAGACGATATCACAACCGTTCCATTAAACCGAACATCTTACAGCGAAAGACAAAAAGCACAACGAACCCATTTGCAGCTTCCACTTTTGCCGACAACGACAATTGGCAGTTTTCCACAAACGAGCGACGTGCGCCAAGCTCGGATGAAGTGGAAAAAAGGCGAATGGAACGACAATCAATATAAGTCGTTTATAAAAAAAGAAATCGCAAAATGGATCGACATTCAAGAGCAACTTCAGCTCGATGTGCTTGTCCATGGCGAATTCGAGCGCACAGACATGGTCGAGTTTTTTGGCGAAAAACTACAAGGGATGGCATGCACAACAAACGGTTGGGTGCAATCATATGGATCACGTTGTGTGCGCCCACCTATTATTTTTAGCGATATTGCCTATCAACAACCGATGACCGTAGAAGAAACCGTGTATGCTCAGTCGCTGACGAATAAACCTGTTAAAGGAATGCTGACAGGTCCTGTAACCATTTTAAACTGGTCGTTCGTTCGCGACGATATTTCACGAAAACATGTGCTGATGCAGCTCGCCCTCGCCATTCGTGAGGAAGTATTGCAGTTAGAAAAGGAAGGCATACGCATCATTCAAGTCGATGAGCCAGCGTTACGGGAAGGATTGCCGCTTAAAAAAGAGAAACATGCATCATATTGGGAAGATGCCATCACGGCATTCCGTCTCGCTACCTCATCTGTGAAAAAGGAAACGCAAATTCATACACATATGTGCTATTCACAGTTTGAACATATGATGCATATTATTGATGAGCTTGATGCGGACGTCATTTCCATTGAATCGTCGCGAAGCCATGGCGAGCTTATTTCCGCGTTTGAGACATATGAATATAAAAAAGAAATTGGCTTAGGGGTGTATGACATTCATAGCCCGCGCATTCCGACAAAAGAAGAAATAAGCGAACAAATCGAACGGGCACTTCGCGTTCTTCGTCCAGAACAATTTTGGGTCAATCCTGATTGCGGATTAAAAACTCGAAAAGAAGAAGAAACGATTGCCGCACTTCAAGTGATGGTAGAGGCAGCACGCGAATACCGCGAGCGTCTTTTAGCGTACGGAGGGATGAAATCATGGAAGTAAGCGTCGAGCAGTCAAAAACGATTCAAACACGGCTCGTATTGCCTTCTGATACGAACCATCTCGGCACGATTTTTGGTGGTACCGTTTTAGCTTATATTGATGAAATTGCGGCAATATCCGCCATGCGCCATGCGCGAAAAGCAGTCGTCACCGTTTCGATCGACAAAGTTGACTTTATTTCGTCCGCAAAAGTTGGCGATATTTTAAAGCTTGAAGCATTCGTCTACTCGACCGGACGCACATCCATGAAAGTATTCGTCAAAGTCGAAACAGAAGATTTATTTACAGGCGAACATCACTTAACAACGACGTGCTTTTTAACGATGGTCGCCATCGATCAAAACAAAAAACCGACCCCTGTTCCAAAAGTTATCATTAGCGAACGGGAAGAACAAATCGTACAACTGTATCAGCAAAACAAACGAATCAACAAGGCATAGATATTGACACGAAAAAACCACACGCCCGATTACATATATCGTAATCTATGGCGTGTGGTTTTATCACTCTGTACAATTAGGAAAAAGTTGTTAAAAACTCTCTGCGCTCCACCTTGTTCACCTAGCTTGTTGCCAGATGGCTTACGAGAGGAATGGGTATGGACAAAACGGTCAGGGTCAGAAGATCGGGCAAATGGCTGTTGGAGCTGTTTTTTTCGTGCGTGCAGTATTTTTAGTTCATATCTTTCGTTTTGTTTTTTTCATGAATAAAAGAATTATGAGAAAACTGAGCAAAATAAGTGTAATCCATAAAGAAATGGAATAAGCCTTTTTAAATAGTTGAATAGTCCACACTGGTGCCCAAGCATCCTCCCCTATTAACCAATATGCGACTACATTTGAAATTCCAACACCTTCTGTACTTGGTTTGAGTGATTGATAATAATTGAGCGCTAAACTAATACTGCAAACTACGGATACAAAAAAAAGTACAGTAATTGTGATAAGAAGTGTTTTAAATAAATCTTTTGTTCTTCTATAGAATAAATAAGTAAAAATTGAAAAAATAATTAACAAAATGTAATAAAAATAAAGTTCTGGATTAAACATAATTTCACTCCCGTTGAAAAACCTAAAGGAAGTAAGTGCATCCTCCCTTTAAGATTTTTTAATTATTTTTCTTCTTTTTCTTTCTTAACATCTTCTATAGGTACCGTCAAGAATTTTGTGTAATGTAAAATAGATAGGGTATCCCTGAAATAGATTTAGAATAGAGGGGAGACTGGTTTCCTCCACACAAGAGACTGAATATTCAGTCTCTTGTGTGGAAAGGGAGAATCCCCTTATCTCATTTATTTACATTATTTGGTTAATTGTAACATTCTTCAAACATTCGTTGATAGTAGCCGTTTCTCATATTGGATGTGTCCGCCTGTTCGATTTCGAGGAAATGTTTGATTTCTTCCCGCATAATCAGCTCTAATTTTTCCCTCACAAACTGACGAACGACACTTTCCAGTTGATTTGCCCAGTCTACATTCGGTACACTTTTAGACATGGGTAGGGTTCTCCTTTCTCTAAGATTTTTGGTCCAATCAGAGAATACCCTACCTTTTTTCTTTTGTTCTAGCAAAATGCTTTACACAAAATTTTATACATCATCAAAAAATTGTTGGCATAAAAATTCGCCAACACTTTTATTGAATATATAACTTTATTTTTCAGTATGCGACTTTATTTTCCGCAGATAATAGAAAAAACAAAAGCCTGCTGGATTCACCAACAGGCTTTCAGTTCCCGACTTTTTTGTTCGGTACCTAACTTTTTTGTCAAGTACCCGACTTTTTTGTCATTCAACAACCATGACGTGTGTTTTTTAAGCTTTATTCCACCGTTACAGACTTCGCTAAGTTGCGTGGTTTGTCGACATCGCAACCGCGATGTAGTGCCGCATAGTAAGCAATGAGCTGCAATGGAACGACAGATGCAAGTGGCGTAAGCATTGGATGAACAGCTGGAATGACGAAACGGTCGTCCTCCATGTCTAATCCTTTCATGGAAATGATGCACGGATTTGCACCGCGAGCGACAACTTCTTTGACGTTACCGCGAATGCTTAAATTCACATGTTCTTGTGTCGCAAGTGCGATGACCGGTGTACCTTTTTCAATTAACGCAATTGTGCCGTGCTTCAATTCCCCGCCTGCAAAACCTTCTGCCTGAATGTAAGAAATTTCTTTTAGCTTTAGCGCGCCTTCTAATACAACATAATAGTCGACCGCGCGACCGATAAAGAAGCAGTTGCGTGTTGTCGCTAAATATTCGCGTGCGATGTTTTCCATTTCATGTTTTGCATCACAAAGTGTTTCCATCGCATTCGCTACAATACCAAGTTCTTTTGTTACGTCAACATTCAATTCGATGCCTTTTGCTTTTGCAGCCACCGCAGCCAGCATCGCAAGCACTGCAATTTGTGCTGTATATGCCTTCGTTGAAGCAACAGCGATTTCTGGTCCAGCATGAAGAAGAAGCGTATAATCTGCTTCGCGCGATAATGTCGAACCTGGCACGTTCGTAATCGTTAATGATTTATAACCAAGCTCCTTCGTGCGCACGAGCACCGCGCGGCTATCTGCCGTCTCCCCGCTTTGTGAAATATAAATAAAGAGCGGTTTTTCCGATAAAAGCGGCATATTGTATGAAAATTCGCTTGCAATGTGCACTTCAACAGGGATTTTCGCCCAGTTTTCGATCAATTGCTTACCGACTAAACCAGCATGATAGCTCGTGCCGCACGCGACGATATATAAGCGATCCGCTTCATTAATCGCTTGCACAATGTCTTCATCAATCGCTAGTTCACCTTGTTCGTTGCGATATTTTTCAATTAAACGGCGAATGACAAGCGGCTGTTCATCAATCTCTTTTAACATATAGTACGGATACGTTCCTTTTTCAATGTCGCTTGCATCCAACTCCGCTACATATGGCGCGCGCTCTACGACTTCACCATTTAACTTTTTAATCGTTACACTTTCTTTTGTGACGATGACGATTTCTTTATCCATTAACTCGACATATTCGTTTGTCACTTGCAGCATCGCTAATGCATCGCTTGCGACAACGTTGAACCCTTTGCCTAATCCAGCTAAAAGCGGGCTTTTATTTTTCGCCGCGTAAATGACGCCATCATTTTCTGCATCAATTAAAGCGATCGCATAGGAACCTTTTAAGAGCGAAAGCGTCTTACGAAACGCTTCTTCTACCGCCAATCCGTCGTTCACGAATGTTTCAATTAACTGCACAATGACTTCTGTATCTGTATCGCTTTTAAACGACACGTGTGCTAAATAATCACGTTTTAGCAATTCGTAGTTTTCGATTACACCATTATGCACAAGGGTAAAGCGACCAGATGCGCTTTGGTGTGGATGGGCGTTGACGCGGTTTGGCACACCGTGTGTCGCCCAACGTGTATGACCGATGCCAAGCGGCGCGTCTACATCTTCTGCGACAATGGCACGTAAATCTGCAATGCGTCCTTTTTCTTTAAACACATGTACACCTTGTTCGTTTAATAACGCAATACCTGCAGAGTCATATCCGCGATACTCTAATTTCTCTAGTCCGTACAATAAAATTTCCTTTGATGGTTGTTCACCAATATAACCAACAATTCCGCACATAACAAGTCCTCCCTAATAATAGGGGCAAGAAGGGGCTCTTGCCCCTTGATTCGTATGTGCGATGAACGTTCTTTCCTTTGTGCAAAGAGTCGCCTCTTTGTTTTAAGAAAGAACTTGCGGCTGTCATCGCTTCAGCCGGGAGGCATCCGCCGAACACTCGATAAACCTCCTCCTCGTCAACTAAGCTTTCTTCCCGTCCAAAGCTTAGTCCAGGCGCTTTAATAACTGTTGTTTTCCGCTACCCTCCTTTCACGTAAGATGTCAAACAACAATAGTTTACAACAACAAAGAGGCAAACGTCAATGTGTATCGCTTACCCCTGTATAAACAAAATATGCATAAATGGAATAAACCGTTCCATTTATGCATATCGTTTACCGAAAACATTATTGTGCGCCAAAGCGCTCACGAATAACGGCTGCAATTCGCTCAACGTATTGATCACAAAGCTCGTTTGTCGGCGCTTCTGCCATCACGCGAACGAGCGGTTCCGTACCAGACGGACGAACGAGGATGCGGCCGTTTCCAGCCATTTCTTCTTCTACCTCACGAATGACGCGTTGTACTTCTTCGCTTGCGATTGCTTCATGTTTATCCGTTACTTTTACGTTCACTAATTTTTGTGGGTATTTTTTCATTTCCCCCGCTAGCTCAGAAAGCGGCTTTTTCGTTACTTTCATAATGTTGACAAGCTGTAGCGCTGTCAATAACCCATCTCCTGTTGTGTTGTAATCAAGGAAAATAATATGCCCTGATTGTTCTCCACCTAAATTGTATCCGTTCTTTTTCATTTCTTCGACGACATAACGGTCACCAACGGCTGTTTGCACACTTTTGATCCCTTGCGCTTCAAGCGCTTTATAAAAACCAAGGTTGCTCATGACGGTTGAGACGACCGTTTGATGTTTTAAACGCCCTTGTTCATTTAAATATTTTGCGCAAATGTACATAATTTGGTCACCGTCAACAATTTCACCGTTTTCATCAACCGCAATTAATCGGTCGCCATCTCCATCAAACGCTAACCCTACATCTGCCCCTTTTTCCTTCACAAATGCAGCTAACGCCTCCGGATGTGTTGAGCCGACACCTTCGTTAATATTTAACCCGTTCGGTGAAGCTCCCATTGTCGACACATCGGCATCTAAATCAGCAAATAAATGCGTCGCTAATGACGATGTTGCACCGTGTGCGCAATCAAGCGCTACGTGAATGCCTGAAAAATCTTCATCTACTGTTTGCTTTAAATATTGTAAATATTTTTGTCCGCCTTCAAAGTAGTCGTTTACTTGCCCTAAATCTTTGCCGATTGGACGTGGCAACGTATCTTCTTCGCTATCGAGAAGAGCTTCAATTTCTTGTTCTTGTTCATCGGAAAGCTTAAAGCCATCTGGACCAAAAAACTTAATGCCGTTATCTTGAACAGGGTTATGCGAAGCGGAGATCATGACCCCCGCTTGCGCCCCTAATACTTTTGTTAAATAGGCTACACCTGGTGTGGAAATCACGCCAAGGCGCATAACTTCTGCTCCGATGGAGAGCAGTCCAGCTACAAGCGCTCCTTCCAGCATATGACCAGAAATGCGCGTATCGCGCCCGATTAGCACTTTCGGACGTTCTTTATCTTTTGTTAATACGTAGCCACCAAAACGGCCAATTTTAAAAGCTAATTCTGGCGTTAATTCGCTATTGGCAATCCCTCGCACACCGTCTGTTCCAAAATACTTACCCATGCTATCGCTCCTTTTATAGTTACTCATTTCTTGTGATACGAATCGTTGCTTCTTTTTGTGGTAGTCTCCATCGAACATTTTGAGGTCCATTGACTTCAATTGGAACGTCATGTTCTCCAATGCCTAATTCACTAACGTTTAAGTATACCTCAATATCTTTCAACTGAATAGCATTCAGTACACTTTGAGCTCCTAAAGCAGTTAGGGCAATATTTCCATCGGCAGGATCGATAAATTCTGCCTTGTACGCATCATTTAGTCCAATCATTTCAATTGGAACTTGACCAAACGTTCTCTCTTTTTCTTGCTCCACTTCAATTAAAATTGTAACTTTCGCTGGATCTACAGCTTTTACTCCTTTTGGTACAGGCACATCAACTTGTAAAGTTGTATTGCCTGTAATATCGCTTAAATCGACTTCAATGCCGCTAATAAATTCGATGTCGTCAATTTTTGCTTTTTGCCCAAAAATTGTCACTTCGCTCGGAATCACTTCCATTTTACTAATGCTTAATCCTTCCCGTAGCGTTCCTTTTCGATCAATTTTTAATGGAACTGTTTTGCTTGGACTTTTAATTGGCACAGTAATGTCAACAATAGACGGTTCCACATCAAGAGGCAACACATTTCCTTCTTTGTCATACACCGTCACTTTCGACTCTCGCTCAATCGTTTCTTCGACTCCTTTTAAGTCAACACGTGCCTTTACTAACGCAACTTTGTCAATTAGCGTTTTTGCCCCTGTCACTTTCACAATATTTGGCTTCACAATTGGTTGTTCCGGTGAATAACCGTCTGCAATTTGTGATTTATTAATAAAATCGACTTCCACAGAAAAATCTTTTGACACACGCTCATCAATCGTCACAGTAATTGTCGCTGGATCAATAGTAACGCGTAACTTTTCAGAAATATTTCGGTATTTCAAAGGAACTGTATGCTTACCAATTGGCAGTTTAGATAAATCAACATATACTTCAAAATCTCGTTGCAGCTTCGTTGGCGTAACGATGCTTTTCGGCCCCTCAAGCATGACGTTCACCGATTGTGGGATACCAGAAACAACAAGGTTTTCTTGATCGTAATATGCGACGACGGGAACGTCCGTCACTGTTTCGACATCGGTTTGACCGACCGTATTTCTTGACGTGCTGTTTGATTGTGTTTCAATATTCACCGAAACGTAAATCATAAGCGCTAGCAACAAAGAAAAAATGCGTATAAACCATGGGCTATTCATCCATTTATCCACTTTTTTTCGCCCTCCACTGCCAACGAGATGAAGAAGTTGTCTTCGGTTGAACGAGCTCTTTCGTCAGCAATTCTCGCAATACATCTAACTTTAAGTCGCGGTAAAGCTCCCCATTTTTCGTGACAGAAACCGCTCCCGTTTCCTCAGACACAACGACGGTAATGCTGTCTGTCACTTCACTAATACCTAACGCAGCGCGATGCCTTGTGCCAAGTTCTTTAGAAATAAACGGGCTTTCCGACAGCGGCAAATAACAAGATGCGGCAGCAATTTGATTTTTTTGAATAATGACAGCCCCATCGTGAAGCGGGGTATTCGGAATAAAAATGTTAATCAGTAGCTCTGATGAAACATGTGCTTGTAACGGAATGCCAGTTTCAATATAATCGCCCATTCCTGTTTCTCTTTCAATAGAAATAAGAGCTCCAATTCGCCGTTTGGCCATATACTCTGTTGCTTTTATAATAGCCTCGATCATATGCGTTTGTTCTTCCTCTTCAGGCGTCGTGCTTCGCGAAAACAATTTGCCCCTTCCGAGCTGTTCGAGCGCTCGGCGTAGCTCCGGTTGAAAAATGATAATAATAGCTAAAAAACCCCATGTGATCGCTTGATCCATCAACCATTGCAATGTGCTTAATCCGATAAAGCTACTTACAATTCGGACGAGAATGATGACAATAATTCCTTTAAGCAGTTGTATGGCCTTCGTACCGCGCACAACCATAATCAGCTTGTAAATGACGAACCAGACAACGAGAATGTCTACAAACTTAATGAGGTAATTTACAAATGTCGGGAGCTCTCCAAATGGCATTCTTACACTTCCTTCACTCATTCTAATTGCTCTCACATGTAAAAAAGCCATCAATATGGATGGCTATTTCGTTAATGTTTTGGCGATATTGTAACCGACTCTTTTTACATTATACCAAATCCAATCAAATACTTCATTAACTTCTTCAATTTGTCCGGTAACTTCGCCAGCAGAAGCTAAATATTTATGGCCGTTAATGACCGTCACATTGCCGTGCACTTCTCCTTCAATTTTAATATCGCCGTTTCGGACAACAATATCCCCTTCAACAACTTTGCCTTCTGGTACGATGACCGTATGATTTTGAACAATTAAATATTCTTGTTTAGAAAACGAAAATTCATTATCCTCTTGCCAAACTGCCCATAAACTGCTCGTGCTTAGCAACAGGAACAACGAGGCAGCAGTCAAAAACGGATGATGAGTAAACCATCGTTTCCAACGCACACGCCGTTTTTCACGAGGTAAATTATACATCACTTTTTTAACGAAATCGTCTGAAGGGGTAAAGTGGGAGACATTTTCGACAAACGCCACCGTTTTTTCCAATGCATAAAAATGCTCTCGACATGCTTCACATTGTTGAATATGGCTGCGCAATCGTTGCTCTTCTTCTTTTTGAATGTCTCCGTCTAAGTAATCATGCATCCATTGAACGATTTTTTCAGAGCATGGCATCTGTCTCACTCCTTTTCCATCATAAATGGCCTAAATGTTTACGCAATGCTTCACGACCACGATGAATACGCGTTTTCACTGTACCAATTGGCAAATTTAAAATGTCACTAATTTCTTGCAGTGATAGCTCGTCAATATATTTTAAGACGATGACAGTGCGATATTTTTCTGGTAGCTTTAAAATCGCTTCTTGTACCATTTGTTGTAACTCTAAGCTTTCTAACGCATCTTCCGGAGAAGCTCCTTCATCTGCAAGCTGCGAGTACATCGTTAACCCGTCTGTCCCTGACACTTCTGCATCTAAATAAACATCGGGCTTTTTTTTACGCATGCGATCAATCGATAAATTCGTCGCAATGCGATATAACCAAGAAGAAAACTTCATTGTCGGATCGTATGTATGAATGTTGACATACGCCCGAATGAACGCTTCTTGTGCAGCATCTTCTGCTTCATGACGATTTCCTAACATGCGATAGCACAGTTGATAAATTTTATCCTTGTACATTTCGACAATATCTGCAAACGCGCTTTGATCTCCTTTTTTAATCGCTTTAATGCGTTGTTTAATAAACATGTCCATTCCATATTTACCTCCGCATGGGGGCTACTATTTTATACGAATAACATAAAGCAAAGTTCCATAAATCGCAACGAATATGTTAATATTTTTAAAAAAAATGGAGAGGGGCATCATGCCACCTCTCATACAAGCTTCTCACCAAACAACGATCCCATTAAAGCAACAGCGGTTGCGGCTGTTTTATTCCGCTCATCTAAAATCGGATTGACTTCAACAAATTCCGCTGAAGTGATGATTTGAGCTTCAGCTAACATTTCCATCGCTAAATGGCTTTCACGATATGTCAGTCCACCAATTACCGGTGTGCCAACTCCCGGTGCATCATGTGGATCGAGACCATCTAAGTCAAGAGACAAGTGGACACCGTCTGTCCGCTCTTTTAAATAGGCGATTGTCTCTTCCATCACTTTTGTCATGCCTAGACGATCGACTTCATGCATCGTATATATTTTAATTCCTTTTTCTTTAATTAATTGTTTTTCCCCTTCATCAAGTGCACGAGCACCGATAATTACAATGTTTTCTGGCTTCACTTTTGGACTATATCCACCGATCATCGTTAAAGCCGGATGGCCAAGCCCTAAACTTGCAGCGAGCGGCATACCGTGAATATTTCCAGAAGGCGACGTTTCCTCCGTATTCAAATCCCCATGCGCATCATACCAAATAACACCTAAGTTTTTATAATGTTTAGCTACTCCTGCAAGCGTCCCGATCGCAATACTATGATCGCCACCAAGTACAAGCGGGAAACGACCTCTTGTTACAACTTCATCGACCGCAGAAGCAAGTTTTTCATTTGCTTCAGCAACCGCTTTCAAATTTCTTAATTTTGGATTCGTCACATCTTGGACGCGCTCAGCACGACCAATTTGAATATCTCCTAAATCTTCAATATCATGATTTAAGCTTTCTAAACGTTCCACTACGCCAGCATAACGAATGGCGCTTGGCCCCATATCAACACCGCGGCGTGTTTGTCCTAAATCCATTGGCACTCCAATAATCGAAATGTTCATCTCGATCTCCTCCCCTCGTTGCATCTGTTGTTTATTGTACATGAGGAGAAACAGTTGGCTCAACTCGACAACTTTTTGAATATTTATTCTATGAAAAACAGAAAAAAACCTTAGGTATATTCCCTAAGGTTTCGATAAGATGGAGCCTATCGGGATCGAACCGATGACCTCCTGCGTGCAAAGCAGGCGCTCTCCCAGCTGAGCTAAGGCCCCATGGAGCGGAAGACGGGACTCGAACCCGCGACCCCCACCTTGGCAAGGTGGTGTTCTACCACTGAACTACTTCCGCAAACAGTGAGCCATGGAGGACTCGAACCTCCGACCCTCTGATTAAAAGTCAGATGCTCTACCTGCTGAGCTAATGGCTCATTAATAAATTAAAAAACCTTATTCGATTTTGCTTTACCTGTCCCTTCCTCTACTAGCACACTCAAGATGTCAAGTGCGTCGGGACAACTCGTAACATATTCGAAGAAGTTTTGCTCGTTGCTGAGCTAATGGCTCATTATATTAATGGCTGGGCTAGCTGGATTCGAACCAGCGCATCACGGAGTCAAAGTCCGTTGCCTTACCGCTTGGCTATAGCCCATCAATTAAAAACAATCATGGTGGAGGGGGACGGATTCGAACCGCCGAACCCAAAGGGAGCGGATTTACAGTCCGCCGCGTTTAGCCACTTCGCTACCCCTCCGCTAGATGGTGCCGGCTGCAGGACTTGAACCCGCAACCTACTGATTACAAGTCAGTTGCTCTACCAATTGAGCTAAGCCGGCATATGGTGGAGGATGACGGGATCGAACCGCCGACCCCTTGCTTGTAAGGCAAGTGCTCTCCCAGCTGAGCTAATCCTCCAAAAGATGACCCGTACGGGATTCGAACCCGTGTTACCGCCGTGAAAGGGCGGTGTCTTAACCACTTGACCAACGGGCCAACATACGACACACAAGCTTCCAACCGGGCTTGAACCGGTGACCTCTTCCTTACCATGGAAGTGCTCTACCAACTGAGCTATGGAAGCACTGGCTCCGCAGGTAGGATTCGAACCTACGACCGCTCGGTTAACAGCCGAGTGCTCTACCACTGAGCTACTGCGGAATAATCGTAAAAGTGATTTATGCATTATCTTGCCCGGCAACGTCCTACTCTCGCAGGCGGTGTCCCGCCAACTACCATCGGCGCTGGAGAGCTTAACTTCCGTGTTCGGGATGGGAACGG
>NZ_RXXX01000003.1:0-136551 GCF_011006755.1 Anoxybacillus sp. MB8 | reverse complement strand
GGGTCAACTTTCCATTGACACCCCTGCATCATACCAAGAGGGCTTTTTTCTTTCAAGTCCCCCGAAAACCTTTCTAACAGGAATGCTCCTATTGCAATACGTTTTTCATATGTGAAATAAATGTATGAAGCGATACTTCTTGCTGTTCTCCTGTCGCCATATGTTTAACGTTAATGACGCCTTTTTCGAGTTCATCTTCACCTAAAATAGCAACGTATGTCGCATGTAAACGATCAGCTGCTTTCAGCTGTGCTTTTACTTTTCGATCTTGATAATCTTTTTCTGCCGCGATGCCTTCTTGACGAAGGGCAGCAACGAGAGCAACCGCCTCTTCTTTCGCTTGTTCTCCTAACGCAACAACGTAACAGTCGATTCCTTCAGAAATTGGTAGCGAAATACTTTCTGCTTCTAATGCTGCAAGCAAGCGCTCAATGCTTAAAGCAAATCCGATACCTGGCGTTTCAGGTCCGCCAATTTCTTGAACGAGGCCGTTATAACGTCCGCCTCCGCATAATGTCGTAATCGCTCCAAATCCTTCTGCCTCACTCATAATTTCAAACGCCGTATGATTGTAATAATCTAAACCGCGCACAAGCCGCGGATCGACTTCAAACGCGATACCGAGCTTTTGTAAATACATTTGAACTTTTTCAAAATATGTGCGCGACTGTTCATTTAAGTAATCAAGAATAGACGGAGCCGTGCGCATCAACTCGTGATCACGATCTTTTTTACAGTCTAAAATGCGCATCGGGTTTTTATGTAATCGCGCTTGGCAATCATCGCAAAACTCGTGAATGCGATGTTGGAAATGATCGATCAGCGCTTGTCTATGCGCCTTTCTACTTTCAACGTCACCTAAACTATTGATGACAAGTTTCAACTTTTTCAATCCGAGCGTGCGATATATATCCATCGCTAAAGCAATGACTTCGGCATCAATCGCTGGATCGTTGCTTCCGAGCGCTTCGACACCAAATTGAACAAACTGGCGAAAACGCCCTGCTTGCGGACGTTCGTAGCGGAACATCGGACCCATGTAATAAAGTTTTACCGGCTGATTTGGATATCCGTACATTTTATTTTCAACAAATGAACGGACGACCGCTGCTGTTCCTTCTGGACGAAGCGTTAAACTACGACCGCCACGATCTTCAAATGTATACATTTCCTTTTGAACAATGTCGGTCGTATCGCCGACACCGCGTAAAAATAGTTCCGTATGTTCAAAAATAGGGGTGCGAATTTCTTGGTAATTGTAACGACGACAAAGCTCGCGCGCCATTTGTTCAATATACTGCCATTTCGCTGCTTTTTCTGGCAATATATCTTGCGTCCCGCGCGGAATTTGAAATGACATATATTTCCCTCCTTTAGTTTTTGTGCAAATAAAAATCTCCCACCCCTAATAAATTAGGGACGAGAGACGAATTCCCGTGGTGCCACCCTAGTTGAAGCGCATGCTTCCACTTTTATCCGATAACGCCCGGAAAGCGTTCTCTCCTACTAACGATCGCGCGTTCAAAGAGAAACCTACGGAGTGTTCGTTCGTTAAGTCATCATGGAGAAATGCTTCCAGCCTACGGCATTTCCTCTCTGGCCATGTGTACTCTTAACTACTTTTCTCCATCATCGGCGAGATGTTGAATTTTCTTTTTATATTACGTACGAACAAACCATTTGTCAAGATGACCGTTATTTTCCGAAGTAGCGAACTAATCCGTTACAAATCGCTTCTGTCGCCACTTGTTGATACGTTGGTGACACAATGAACGTCTCTTCGTTCGGATTGCTTAAATAGCCGAGCTCAAGCAACACAGAAGGACGACTATTTTCACGCAACACATGGTAGTTTCCGACACGAACCCCTCGTTGCTGAATGCCTGTTAATTGGCTGAGCGGATTAAAAAGCGCATCTGCAAGCAAACGGTCGATTGGCTTATAGTAATATATCGTTAAACCGCTGGCGGTACGGTTTAACGCGCTATCGTAATGAATGCTAACAAACGCATCCGCTTTATTTTTTCCCGCTATTTGCACTCGCTCACTTAACGATAAAAACCGATCATCTTCACGCGTTAAAATGACGTGAGCGCCCATTTGTTTTAGTTTTTCACTTAACAACAATGCGGTTTGCAACGTTAACATTTTTTCGATTGTTCCGTTTACACCTGTTGTACCGTAATCTTTGCCGCCATGACCGGCATCAATGACAATCGTTTTTCCTACGATCGTTTGAGGTTCGGAAGGGGATGGTTGTTTGCTTACTTGAACGACCCATTCTGCTACATATCCAATTGTTTGCGCATCAACTTGAATAACGTACCATTGCCCTTCTTTACGAATGATCGAAAACTGATCGCCTCGCTTCGCTTTCATAATGACAGGCGATTGCGTAGAGGGAGCAGAGCGAATGTTTGTATTGTCGTATAACATTTGGACATATGTAGGTTGTTCATTATTTTGTTCACTTTGCTCGACATTGGCGACATATGATTGATGCACCCAACCTTCTTTTCCATCCCAACGCACGTACATCCATTCACCTTGGGCGATCGTTGCCATCCCTTTCTCATTTCGATTCACATACCCAATGACCGCAAAATTTGTCCCCGGGCCTTTGCGAAGGCGCAAACCATCCACTTGGCAGACGACAAATTGTTGAATTTGTTTTTTCGTTTCAGTTGTCTCTTTTTGAATTTGAACGTATTGCCCATGCACCCAGCCGGTTCGATTCGAAGCAAGTCGAATTTGTAGCCATTCCCCTCGCTTTTGGACGACTGGATATTGTTTTCCTTTTGCCACTTTTTCTTGCACGGTAAACGTTAATCCCGGACCTGTTCGTACGTTTAATCGGTCAACAACGATGCGCACGTTCATTGCTGCTGATGCTGTTTGAACGATCAACAACAAACAACAACAAATGAACAATGACGCGATAAACGTTTTTTTCATGCTGTCCATCCTCCTATGTTGTCAATAGTCGCTACTTTATTTCTTCGTCAACAAAAAAAATCCTGCTTTGAATGAAAAGGTAGAAAAATTGGGAATAATACGAACGACATCGACACGAAAGGAGTTTTTTTATGCGCCATAGCGAAAAAGGAGAGTTTATCCATTCACAATCCCCGCTTATGCACGTTGATTTTCACTCATTTATTCAAAAAGAAAACGAGCTCACATCATTTGAACTCGCTTCTGAATTCGGACTCACTCTTCGTGACGTACAAAAACTAAAAAAACATTTAGCACGAGGATAAAAAAAACCGAGCTCGTCCACATGCGAGCGCGGTTTTTATTTGCTTTCCACGATAAGCGTCACCGGTCCGACGTTCGTTAACGTCACATCCATCATCGCCCCGAATACGCCTGTTTCCACGCGAATCCCTTTTTGACGTAGTTGTTCATTCAACGCTTCATACATCTGTTTCGCATGTTCCGGTTTTGCCGCATCCATAAAGTTCGGTCTTCTCCCTTTCCGACAGTCTCCGTACAGCGTAAATTGTGAAATAGATAAAATCGATCCACCAACATCTAAGAGCGACACGTTCATTTTCCCATGCTCATCTTCAAATATGCGCAAATGAGCAATTTTGTCTGCAACAAAGGCCGCATCTTCCTCTGTATCATCATGAGTAATGCCAACTAGCAACACAAGCCCAAAATCAATTTCTCCAACGACTTCGCCCGCTACGGTCACCTTTGCATCTTTTGCACGCTGAACGACAACTCTCATTCCGACAACCCTTTCTAGTTCATAATCCGTCTTACTGAATAAATATCTGGAATTTGTTTAATACGCTCAACAACTTTTTGTAAATGGCTTACGTTATGAATAAAAATCGTCATATGAATCGTCGCCATTTTATTTCGATGATCTGTTCTTCCAGATACAGCCGAAATATTCGTTTTCGTTTCATTTACAGCTTGTAATACTTCATTAAGCAAGCCGCGCCGATCGTAACCAGTAATTTCGATATCGACTGTATATTCTCGTTGACAATTTGCACTGCTCTCCCATTGAACAGGAATAAGCCGCTCTTTTGCTTCTTCTGCAAGTACGTTCGGGCAATCGGCACGATGTACGGATACGCCACGCCCTTTTGTAATAAAACCGATAATTTCATCGCCCGGAACCGGATTGCAACAGCGCGACAAACGAATGAGTAAATTGTCCACTCCTTCGACGCATACGCCAAAATCGCGCTTTTTCATCGGTGCAATCGTTTTTGCTTCTTGTAGCATGTCCGACAGGCGTTTCGCTTGCTCTTCTAAGTCGCGTTGTTTGCGCCACTTTTCTGTTAAGCGGTGCGCCACTTGCGCAGCGGTAATGCCGTTATAGCCAACAGCGGCATACATGTCTTCTTCGCTGGCAAAATTAAATTTTTCCGCAACACGTTTCGTATTTTCTGCAGTAAGCACTTCTTTTACATCAAAGCCCATGTTGCGAATTTCTTTTTCAACGAGCTCTTTTCCTTTTTCAACATTTTCTTCGCGGCGTTGTTTCTTGAAAAATTGTCGAATTTTATTTTTTGCATGCGACGTTTGCGCAATTTTTAACCAGTCTTGACTCGGACCATATGAATGGTTAGACGTTAAAATTTCAACAATATCTCCGGTTTGAAGCGGATGATCGAGCGGCACCATTTTTCCGTTTACTTTTGCACCGATCGTTTTGTTTCCGATTTCTGAATGAATGCGATATGCAAAATCAATTGGCACCGAACCGGCTGGAAGTTCAATAACGTCCCCTTTTGGTGTAAAAACGAACACCATGTCAGAAAATAAATCCATCTTTAACGTCTCTACAAATTCTTCCGCGTTGTTCGTTTCATTTTGCCATTCGACAATTTCACGAAACCATGATAGTTTTTCTTCAAACGTATTTGGGCGAATCGTCTTTCCTTCTTTGTATGCCCAATGAGCAGCAATTCCAAATTCAGCGATATGATGCATGTCAAACGTCCGAATTTGCACTTCAAGCGGCTCGCCTTTTGGGCCGACAACCGTCGTATGAAGCGATTGATACATATTCGGCTTCGGCATGGCAATATAATCTTTAAAGCGCCCAGGCATCGGCTTCCAACATGTATGGATAATGCCAAGAACCGCATAACAGTCTTTAATGCTTTCAACGATAATGCGCACAGCAAGCAAATCGTAAATTTCGTTAAACTGTTTATTTTGCAAAACCATTTTTCGATAAATGCTATAAATATGTTTCGGACGTCCAGAAATTTCAGCTTGAATGCCGACTTCGTTTAACCGTTCGCGCATTTCTCGAATCACTTCTTCTAAATATTGCTCACGTTCTGCACGCTTCTTTTTCATTAAGTTGACAATCCGATAATATTGTTGCGGATTTAAATAGCGAAGCGCTGTATCTTCGAGCTCCCATTTAATTTTTGAAATTCCGAGACGATGCGCAAGCGGTGCGAAAATTTCAAGCGTCTCATTCGCGATGCGACGTTGTTTTTCTAACGGCAAATGTTTTAACGTGCGCATATTGTGCAAGCGGTCTGCTAACTTAATTAAAATGACTCGTATATCTTGCGCCATTGCTAAAAACATTTTCCGATGGTTTTCCGCTTGCTGTTCTTCATGTGATTTATATTTAATTTTTCCAAGCTTCGTCACGCCATCAACGAGCATCGCTACTTCTTTGCCAAACTCTTTTTCTAAATCTTCCTTCGTCACAGGTGTATCTTCCACAACATCATGTAAAAATCCCGCCGCAATCGTTGCAGGATCCATTTCTAAATCGACTAAAATACCCGCCACTTGAATCGGATGAATAATGTACGGTTCTCCAGATTTCCGATATTGCTCGCGATGCGCTTCTTTCGCAAACTCATATGCTCGTTCGATAAACTGTACGTCGTTTTCCGACAAATAACGGCTCGCCTTTTCAATGACTTGTTCCGCCGTTAATACTTGTTCATTTGCCATGCAATCACCTTTTATTTTAAACGTATTGACAATATTATCATGAAAAATTTTTTAAATGTAAAGAGCAACGATGCGAAAAAGAGGAGCGTTTTGCCCCTCCTTTCTTAAAATTGCATTAACGTTAAAATATCGTATCCTTTTAACTTCTCGCGACCTTCTAAGTACGTTAATTCAATTAAAAATGCGATACCTGCGACAACGCCGCCAAGTTGTTCAACGAGCTTAATCGTCGCTTCAATCGTTCCACCTGTCGCTAATAAATCGTCTGTAATGAGAACGCGTTGCCCTGGCTTAATCGCATCTTTATGCATCGTTAATACGTCCTTGCCGTACTCTAAGCCATATTCCACACGAATGACTTCGCGAGGCAATTTCCCTTCTTTCCGAACAGGAACAAACCCGACACCAAGCGCATAAGCAACTGGGCAGCCGATAATAAATCCACGCGCTTCTGGGCCAACGACGACATCAATTTTCTTTTCACGTGCGTAATGAACAATTTGATCTGTCGCGTATTTATATACTTCCCCTTTATCCATAATCGTTGTAATATCTTTAAATTGAATACCTGGTTTTGGAAAATCAGGAACAATCGTGACGTATTGTTTTAAATCCATTGACTTTTTCCTCCTCATACAATGAATCAAACCAACGTTTCAGTTGGGAATAAGATGAATATAAAAACATATGTTCAAGCTCTGCCTGCGCTTGTTTCAAACGATAAGACGGCGATTCCGTTAAATCCCGCTTTTGTACATCACGAGCTAAAGAAACGATCCCGTTTTCGACTGTAATGAAACCAAGCTCTCTGAACACTTGAATCATAAACAAAATCGTTTCTTTCGTCCATCCGCGCGAGCGAGCTAAATCGTCAGCGTAACGCCGCACATCAAACGGGCTACGCTTATGCAAAAAGGAATATAGCCACTTAAAATGTTCACGCGTTGGCAACACGCTAAAGAAGTGACTCTCCCTTTGATAGAATAACGCATAAATGCGTTCAGGTAAACTACAACTTAATAAAACTTTAACGATTTGCTGTGATGGCGGTAAATCAAGAAGAACGACATATTTTCCAGTCACATCAACTGTCGCTGCTTGTTCGTTTTGCACATAGACAATTTCATTCGCGTATGCCGACAATTGCAACGCATCTGCTGTGTCAGGATGAAAAGCAATAAATAATCGCTTTTCTTTCGGAAGCGATGCAATGAACTTGCTTGGATGACGAATATGACGAACATCAAACAATTGCCACTCATTCACAGCTATATCTTGAATCATTAATTGCGGTTTACGAAAGTTATTCCATTCGTTAATGGATAACTCCCCTACGACCGAAAGATGAGCGTTCGGTGCAATTTCATCGCCAATATGTCCAAAACCAAATCCGATCGCCTCTAACGTCTTTCCATCTTCAACTAACAACAATTTCAAGTGGTTTTGGTCTGTTCCAATTTTTCGTAACGTATCAAGCTGCACATGTTCGAGAAGAACACGTGGTTTCGGATTGCCCATCCCAAACGGTGCAAGCCGATTCATTTGCTCAATTAATTCGATGGAAACGTCCGAGATGGAACAACATACATCGACATGCGTTACAGGCACGAAATGTTCAGGAGTTAGCTGTTGCATCGCTGCCTCGTTTAGACGGTGACGTAATTCATCTACATCATGTAAAGAAAGCGTCATCCCCGCAGCCATCGGATGCCCACCAAAATGAGGTAAAATGTCGCGGCAGTTTGACAAATTGGCAAATAAATCAAATCCCTCAATGCTGCGCGCTGATCCTTTCGCGATTCCCTTTTCTTGATCAATACTTAAAACGATCGTCGGACGGTAAAATCGTTCCACTAATCGCGAAGCAACAATGCCAATGACGCCAACATTCCATCCTTCTTTCGCTACAACTAACACACGGTCGTCTCCATAGTGTTGTTCAACGAGTTGAATCGCTTCTTCTGTTATGTCGTTTACGAGTTGTTGACGCTCGCGATTCATCATATCAATTTGTTCAGCGAGCATATCCGCCTCATGCGCATCCGTCGTCAACAATAACTGCACAGCAGGATCAGCACAATCGAGACGTCCGGCCGCATTAATGCGTGGACCGATCATAAACGCAATCGTATCTTCTGTCACCGCCGTATGAGATACGCCACATTGTTTACAAAGCGCCTGTAAGCCGAGACGGTTCGTTTGTCGAAATTGTTCAATGCCTAACCGAGCAAGTAAATGGTTTTCATCTTGAAGTGGAACGAGATCAGCAATCGTTCCAATTGCGACGACGTCCAGCCATTCATACGGCACGCGCCCGATAAGCGCATGAGCGAGTTTAAATGCTACACCGACGCCGGCTAAATGTTTAAACGGATAATTTGGACTAATTTTCGGATGGATCGTCGCATACGCTTCAGGCAGCACAGGACCTGGTTCGTGATGATCGGTAATAATTAAATCGATGCCAAGCTGTTTTGCTACGGTCGCTTCATGCAAAGCGGAAATGCCTGTATCGACTGTAATAATTAGTGAAACACCTTGTTCTTTCGCAAGCCGAAATGCTTGTTCGTTCGGGCCATATCCTTCTAAAAAGCGGTTTGGAATGTAGAAGGATACATTCGCTCCTTTTTCTCGTAACGCACTCACCATCACGACTGTACTACTTACTCCGTCGGCATCATAATCGCCAAAAACGAGAATATGTTCACCTTTTGTAATCGCTTTCTCTATTCGCTCAACCGCTTTTTCCATATCGTTTAACAAAAATGGCGAGTGAAACGATTGCTTTTGCTCAAAAAAAGAACGAGCGGCTTCAACGGTATCGTAGCCGCGGCTGACGAGCAATGTAGCAACGGGCGGAGCTATATGTAACGCTTGCGCAATCATTTGCACTTGTTGTTCGTTTACTTGTTTCATGTTCCAGCGGGTTTTCGATGCTAACATGTCATTCACCCCTCAACCTTTTTATTATACAAAACAATAGGCTAAGGGGCAATTTATTGTTCATCGTATGGATTAATATGCACCATCACATTATGCACTTGCGGAAACGACAATAACTTTTCTTTCACTTTTTTTCCGATATCATGCGCCTCTAAAACCGTTAAATGTGGTGACACAGCAATTTTTAAATCGACAACAACATAATGCCCATGTTGACGAGCATAAAGTGAGTCAATGCGTTTCACTTCGGAAAATGACAAAACCGCTTCGCGCAAGTTCACTGTCTCTTCTTCATGCCATACGTGATCAAGCGCATGATGAATCGATTCCGCCCCTAACTTCCACGCCATTTTTAAGACGAGAAGTGAAACAAACAATCCAGCGACAGGGTCAGCGTAAATAAGCCAATCGATGTTCGTTTTTTGTCCAACGATCGCTGCGACGATACCGATGAGAGCTGCAAGCGATGAAAAAACGTCTGAACGATGTTCATACGCATTCACGATAATGGCATCGCTTTTAATTTTTTTTCCTAACGCATACTTGTAACGAAACATCGCTTCTTTCACAACGATCGATAAAATAACAGCATATACAGCTATCATTTTTGGCGGTTCAATCGGATGAAAAAATGAAGAAAAAGAAGATGTTCCAATTTCGATTCCGACGAGAAAAAGCAAAACTGCGACAATAATGGCAGCAATCGATTCAGCTTTCCCGTGTCCATACGGATGATCGTCATCCGGCGGCTGTTTCGCCGCACGCAATCCAATCCATACGGCAAATGATCCTGCCACGTCAGATGCAGAATGTACCGCATCGGCAATAAGCGCCTTACTGTTTGCGATCATTCCGATCCACCCTTTTATCGCTGCCAAAACAATGTTGCCAACAACGCCAATCATGGCAGCAAACTGGGCTTGTCGAAAGCGTGTTTGTTCATTCACCCCATTCGCTTCCTTTCTCTTTTGTTTTTTTTAGTGTATCCTATTCACTTCATGAAAAAACGTCGCGGCATGCGCCACGACGTTTATACTTCTGGTTCTGCTTCCCACTGTTCGCGTTTTTGCTTTCCTTTTTTCAATTGTTTCGATTTCCAAATGAGCCATAATTGTGCTGCGATAAAGAGCGAAGAATATGTGCCGGAAATTAAGCCAGCAAGCAACGCAAAGGAGAAATTGCGAATCGCTTCACTACCGAACAATAAAAGGGCGACAACGGTAAACACAACGGTTAATACCGTATTTACAGAGCGACCAAATGTTTGTTGTAATGCTTTGTTGACGACATCTTTTAAATCATCGACCGTTTTTACTGTCCGCTTTTTCATTAAATAACGAATGCGGTCAAACGTGACGATTGTATCATTAATCGAATAACCGACGATCGTTAATACAGCAGCAATAAACGTTAAGTCGACTTCTAAGCGCGTCAAACTAAAGAAAGCGATAATGAAAAACGCATCGTGTAATAGCGCCACAATAGCGGCAATCGCCATATACATTTCAAAGCGAACGGTGACGTAAATAATGATCCCGATTGACGCAATGAGTACAGAAATAAACGCATTGCGCGCTAGCTCTTTTCCGACCGTTGGCGATACCGTGCTTACGTTTGGTTCAATGCCATATTTTTCTTTAAAATGCGACTTCAACTGTGAAATTTCTTTTTGGTCAAGTACGCCGAGAAAACGTACAATCGCCATCTCGTTGTTATTGCCTGATAAGACGACATCTTTCGGCTTAAGACGTAATTCACTTAATTCTTGCTTCACTTCTTCTGCTGTGAGCGGCTTTTCACTCATTAAATCCACGCGCGTTCCGCTTGAAAAATCAATGCCTAAATTTAATTTAGCGGTCAACAGTAACGCGAGTCCAATAACGACCATCGCTCCAGAAATAGTGAAAAATAGCTTGCTTCGTTTAACAAAATCGAGACGTGCAAACTTTGTTGGAACGTCTGTATCATCTGTTACTTTCGCAATATCTAATATATCTTTCGGATTGACGCCAAAATAATGCGGTTTTTTATCGAATAAGCGACTTTTTACAAGCAAACCGAGCAAAAGACGCGTACCATATACCGCTGTAATAAAACTCGCTAAAATGCTAATGATGAGCATCGTTGCAAATCCTTTAACAGAGCTCGTCCCGTATACAAACAAGACAACGCCAGCAATGATCGTTGTAATATTCGCATCTAAAATCGTGCCAAAAGAACCGCGATTTCCGATACGGTACGCTGACATAAGCGATTTTCCAAGCTTTAACTCATCTTTTATTCGCTCGTATGTAATAATATTTGCATCAACTGCCATCCCAACCCCAAGAATGAGCGCAGCAATTCCCGGTAGCGTTAGCACACCGTTCATCCAATCAAAGACGAGCAAAATAAGGTAAATATATACGCTTAATGTAACGACTGCAACAATCCCAGGCAAGCGATAGAAAACAAGCATAAATAAAAAGACGAGCGCAATTCCAATGATCCCTGCAAAAATCGTTTTTTGCAGTGCTTGTTCTCCAAACTGTGCACCCACCGATGTGGAATAAATTTCTTTTAATTCCACAGGGAGCGCTCCCGCATTCAACAAGTCGGCTAATTGTTTCGCTTCTTCAACGGTAAAGTTTCCAACGATAGAAACGTCCGTCTGATTGAATACTTCATTGACTTGAGCTGCCGAAATAAATTTTGGATGCTCTTTTCCTACTTCTTTCGCGTATGAGTCAACACCTTCTTCAAAATCAAGCCAAATGACGAGCACATTATTTGGTGCCATGCTCAACACTTTTTGTGTCACTTCTTTAAACTTGTTCGCATCTTTTAATTGAATCGCAACGCTTGGCTTTCCTTTATCATCAAACGTTTGTTTCGCGCCTCCTTCAACGAGGTCGCTTCCATCCATCAATACGTTATCATGTACGTCGCGAAACGTTAATTTCGCCTCTGTAGATAAAATTTCGCGCGCTTTATTTTGATCTTTTACCCCTGCTAGCTGAACGCGAATGCGATCATTTCCTTCTACATCAATGCGCGGTTCGCTTACACCAAGCACGTTAATGCGTTTATTTAATGCGCTTACCGTGCTAAGCAATACATCTTTTGTAATTTTTTCTCCTTCTTTTGTCGGCTTCACTTCGTATAAAATTTCAAAACCACCTTGCAAGTCTAAGCCGAGTTTAATATTTTTGACAATTTTCTCTGCTGTCGTTCCCATCATGCCGCCTAGTAAAACGACAAGAAGGAAAAAAGCAATGATGCGACTACGTTTTACCATAAAAATCCTCCTCTATTCTGGCTTCTGCCAGAATTTTTACCAACAAAACAAATTATGAATGACAGTGCACTTTCTGTCAATTTCCAAACGAACAATTAAAACAATTGTTCTAACTCCGAAAGCCCTTCTTCCGTAAACCATCGATCGTTCTTTTGTTCCTTTGTGACAATATACGCCATATAGTCGCTTGCCCGCAATGATAAAATGTCGTTCACGAGCTCAAATAACCGCTTTTCTTCTTTGTTTTTTTTCCATTTTTTCATCATTAAACAATTCCATACGTCTTCAATCGTCGCTTGTTTATAGCCGAGCAACTTCAACTCATCTACTTTACTTTGTAACGCTGGCATTAATTGTTCGCGATCCATATTCGTCTCCCCCATTTTGTCATGCTTGGCCAACATGTGCATATATTTCATTGTATAAAAGATGACCTCATTTGAGAAGGTAGGGAGGAACATGTCCAAATTTTTGAAAGGGACGATGATTTTAATTGTTGCTGGATTGTTGACGCGCATACTCGGCTTTATTAATCGTATCGTCGTTGCTCGTCTCATCGGTGAAGAAGGGGTAGGTTTATATATGATGGCTGTGCCGACGCTCGTATTAGCGATTACAATTACGCAGTTCGGCCTCCCTGTCGCCATCTCAAAGCTCGTCGCTGAAGCAGAAGCGGTAGGCGATAAAAGAAAAGTGAAAAAAATATTAGTCGTATCTTTGTCTATTACTACGATTTTAAGTTTTATCTTTTTTCCAGCTTTATTAGCCATTGCACCAATTCTTTCTAAAACATTATTTACGGATGCGCGCGTATATTATCCGCTTGTTGCGATTGCGCCGGTCGTCCCAATTGTCGCTCTGTCTTCCGTTTTACGTGGTTATTTTCAAGGGAGACAACAAATGAAACCGTATGCGTATTCTCAATTGCTTGAACAGGCGGTACGCATTACGCTCATCGCTGCTTTTACAACCGCTTTTTTGCCTTACGGTATCGAATATGCCGCAGCGGGAGCGATGATTTCTGCCGTCGTTGGCGAGCTTGTATCTCTTATTTATTTGTTTATTACGTTTAAACAAAAAAAGCCGATTCGCATTCGCTACCGTTTTTTTGCATACGTCAAACAAGGGAAAGATACATTTATTTCGCTGATGCGCATCGCCGTTCCAACTCTCGGAAGCCGGATGATTGGATCGATCGCATGGTTTTTTGAACCGATCGTCGTCGCACAAAGTTTAGCGCTCGCTGGCATTACGGCAACCCATGCGACAAAACAATATGGGGAGCTGACTGGATACGCACTGCCCCTTTTAATGCTTCCATCGTTTATTACATACGCGCTCGCCACTTCGCTCGTCCCAGCAATTAGCGAAGCCGCCGCCCAAAAGCAGCATCGTTTAATTGAATATCGGTTACATCAAGCTGTACGGTTATCGCTTTTCGCTGGGGGATTGTCCATTGTCGTGTTGTACGTATTAGCAGAAGAAATGATGTATTTGATGTATGGAGCTAATCAAGCAGCAATCTTTGTTAAAGTTATGGCGCCGTTTTTTATCTTTTACTACTTGCAAGGGCCGTTGCAAGCTGTATTGCAAGCGCTTGATCTAGCAAAAGAAGCGATGACAAATAGCCTGATCGGTGCCGTCGTAAAAACAGCACTTATTTTTTGGCTCGCTTCACAACCGTCGCTCGGCATTATGGGAGCGGCGCTAGCCATTACAGTCGGCATCATGATTGTCACGTTATTACACGCCGCTACAATCGTTAAAGCGATTTCGCTTACTTTATATGTGAAACAATATGTCGCTCATTTCGTCGTCATCGTTTCCGTTGCAGCAATTGGCCATATGCTCGTTCCGATTTTGCCGTTTTCCTTGCTTGTAAAAACGATTGTTGTCATCGTCATCATGACGTTCATCTATCTCGTTCTCGCGCAGTCGTTTCGCTTAATTAAAAAAGATGAATTTCGCCAATTGTTTCGTTAATCATTCATCTTTTTCATCAATATAGAACGTTCCATTTTCATATGTACAATAAGAAATATGTTCAATTCGTTCATATCCGCGCTTTTTTAGTTGCTTGATTAACCATGTGGGCGTTTGATCGATCAATGTTAAATGTTCTTCTTGAATGACACCGTCTTTAATAAGAGGCAAGGCTAAAGACGGTGTTTTCTTTTTTCCTTTTTCTTTTTCAAATACAGACAGTTTGCCAGACGGCTCTAAAATGGCAAATTCAACGTCCGCAATGTTTTTAATATTTTTTTCACGCAATTGAATAAGCAAATCGTCAAAATTGTATCGTTGTTTTCGCATCGCCTTTTCATCAATTTTCCCATTGTTAATAATAACGGTCGGCGATCCATCAACGAGACGGCGAAACGTTTCGCTTTTTAAAGAAAAAAAGGCAAAGGCAATTTGGGCGATCGTCAGCACAATCATCGGAACGAGCGTATGGAAAATCGGATCTTCCGGTTGCTCAATCGCAATCACTGCCATTTCCCCAATCATAATAAAAACAACTAAGTCTAAAATGCTTAACTCTCCAATTTCCCTTTTCCCCATCATGCGAAAAATAAATAAAATAACTCCGTACAACAGCAACGTTCGCAAAATAATTGTAACGTACTCCATCTTTATTCCTCCTCGTTTGTTCTACGTTTTTATTCTAAACAAATGGACAATGGAATATGTTTGTACTAAATGTAGTAAGGAGGGATAAGGATGATTCGCGCCATTTTGCATGGGGTTATAACAATTTTTATAAGCGCCATCATATGCAGTTTTATATTTGCCCTTTTATTGAAGTTGACAAGTTATGATGAAACGTCATTGCAATGGGTCATGCACGGTTTTGCATTTTTATCATTATTTTTCGGTGGGTTTATTGCAGGGGGAAAAGGGAAAGAGCGCGGTTGGATGCTTGGTGGGGCAACGGGTATCATCTTTACAACACTCATTTTTTTATTTCAATTTCTCGGAATGGACCGAACGTTTTCGATTGAGCAGTGGGGATACCACGTTGGTTTTCTCATTACTGCCATGATCGGTGGAATGATTGGTGTCAATGTTGCCACATCTCGTTCACGAAGCGCATAAAAATAAGACAGGCAGCAACCTGTCTTATTTTTCATTCACGACTTCACGAACGGCCGCACGGTCGTATGTAAGGCGCGAACCGTCACCCGCGCGAATGACGACCGTATTTTCATCAAGTGAATCAATGATGCCGTGCAATCCGCCAATTGTAATGACTTTATCTCCTTTTTGCAAGTTCGCCTGCATTTGTTGAACAGCTTTTTGGCGTTTTTGTTGCGGGCGAATAAGCAAAAAGTAAAAAATCGCAAAGAATAAAATAAGCGGTAGTAAACTTGCTAACGTTTCCATGTTTTCACCCCTTTCTAAAAGTTTTTTGCATCCGGCGCATAAAAGCCGTATTGTTCAAAAAACTGCTCGCGGAAATCACCGAGACGATCTTCGCGAATGGCTTGTCGAACTTGCTCCATTAATTTTATCAAAAAGTAGACGTTATGGTAAGATGTTAGGCGAATACCAAACGTTTCATCGCATTTAATTAAATGACGAATGTACGCGCGCGTGTAATTTCGGCACGTATAACAGTCACAGTTCGGATCAAGCGGTGAAAAATCGCGCGCATATTTTGCATTTTTAATGACAACGCGACCTTGGCTTGTCATCACCGTTCCGTTGCGACCGATGCGAGTCGGCAATACACAGTCAAACATGTCAATGCCACGAATCGCTCCGTCAATGAGCGAGTCTGGTGAACCGACCCCCATTAAATAACGCGGTTTATTCGCTGGCAATAACGGCGTTGTAAATTCTAATACGCGATTCATCACTTCTTTCGGCTCGCCAACAGACAAGCCGCCGACTGCATATCCTGGAAAATCGAGCGACACTAAATCTTGCGCACTTTGTTTGCGCAAATCTTCAAACTCTCCGCCTTGCACGATGCCAAATAAACCTTGCTCATTTGGTCGCTGATGCGCTTTTAAGCATCGCTCTGCCCATCGGCTTGTCCGCTCGACAGATTGCTTCATATACTCATACGTCGCAGGATATGGTGGACATTCATCAAACGCCATCATAATATCAGACCCGAGCGCATTTTGAATTTCCATCGCTTTTTCTGGCGATAAAAATAATTTATCTCCATTTAAATGGTTTCGGAAATATACGCCTTCTTCTTCAATGCGACGAAATTCGCTTAAACTAAACACTTGGAATCCGCCAGAATCCGTTAAAATGCCGCGATCCCAATTCATAAATGAATGAAGACCACCCGCTTCTTTGACGATGTCATGTCCTGGACGGAGCCATAAATGATATGTGTTGCTTAAAATGACGCCCGCTCCCATTTCTTTTAATTCTTCAGGCGAAAGCGTCTTTACTGTCGCAAGTGTACCGACAGGCATAAACATCGGTGTTTCAAAAGACCCGTGCGGCGTATGAAGAATACCGAGGCGCGCCCCCGTTTGTTTACATGTTTTAATGAGTTCGTAACGAATTGGTGTCACGTATAGTCCCCTTTCTCCACTTATATAATAAGCATGGCATCGCCGAAACTAAAAAATCGGTAACGCTCTTTGACTGCTTCTTCATAAGCGCGCAATACATTCTCCCGACCAGCTAGCGCGCTCACGAGCATAATGAGCGTGGACTTTGGCAAATGGAAATTTGTAATCATTCCATCAATGGCGCGAAACGTATAGCCAGGATAAATAAAAATATCTGTCCAACCGCTTTCAGCGACAAATGTGCCATCGTGGCGAGATGCGATCGTCTCAAGCGTGCGTGTCGATGTCGTCCCGACAGCAATAATGCGCCCTCCTTTTGCTTTGACATCGTTTAGCAAGTTTGCTGTTTCCTCTGTCATTTGATAAAACTCGGCATGCATATCATGTTCTTCAATATGTTCTACGTTCACAGGGCGAAACGTACCTAAACCGACATGCAACGTAATAAAGGCAAGATGCACTCCTTTTTTTTGCACATCCTCAAGAAGTTGTTGTGTAAAATGTAACCCAGCTGTCGGTGCAGCGGCTGAGCCAGCTTCGCGGGCATAGACGGTTTGATATCGTTCTCGGTCATCGAGCTGTGCTTTAATGTATGGAGGAAGCGGCATCTCCCCAAGCGACTCAAGCACTTCAAGAAAAATACCATCATATGAAAACGAAAGAATGCGCCCTCCGTGCTCTAGCTCAGCTACACATTCTGCGCGTAAACGCCCATCACCGAATGAAAGCGTCGTTCCTATTTTCACGCGTTTAGCAGGCTTAACAAGCGTTTCCCATCGATCGCCATCAAGCTGTTTTAATAAAAGTACTTCAATGTGCGCCCCCGTCCCTTCTTTCTCCCCGTACAATCGGGCTGGCAGTACGCGCGTATCGTTTAAAACGAGGCAGTCCCCTTCTTTCAAGTACGATAAAATGGAACGAAACGTTGGTTCATGAGTCACTTCCCCTGTTTGCTTATGAAGTACCATTAAGCGTGATGCTTCTCGATTAGGCAATGGGGTTTGTGCAATGAGCTCTTCTGGTAAATGAAAATCAAATAAATCTACTTTCATGTCCACATCCCTTTCTTTATTTCATTAACGAAAACGACCAATCATATAAAAAATAAGCGATAAAACGACACTTAAAATGATTGACGTCATAATCGGAAAATAAAACGTGGCATTTTCTTTTTTAATAACAATATCCCCCGGTAAACGACCAAGTTTAATAAATTGCATCAAAAAACCGACAACGATAAGAACGACACCAAGAAGCATAATTGTTTTTGGCACATTCATCATCGTGGCACCTCCAAACCGAAATGGTTGTACGCAAGCGGGGTAACGATTCGTCCGCGCGGTGTTCGCTGTAAAAAGCCGATTTGCAACAAATACGGTTCATATACATCTTCAATCGTTTGCGCTTCTTCACCGATCGTTGCAGCAATCGTCTCTAATCCAACTGGTCCACCGCGGAATTTTTCCATCATGCTTTTTAATAGTTTATGATCTAGATGGTCTAATCCTAAACGGTCAACTTGCAATTGTTCTAACGCTTCATTCGCTAAAATAAACGTAATCGTCCCATCCCCGCGCACTTGAGCAAAATCGCGCACGCGGCGCAACAATCGGTTGGCGATGCGCGGTGTGCCACGCGAACGACGCGCAATTTCAAACGCTGCTTCTTCTTCGATTTCGACAGCAAAAATGTGGGCGGTTCGCTTCACAATATGAGCGAGCTCTTCAGGGGTATAATATTCTAAACGGCTTAATACACCGAAACGGTCGCGAAGCGGGGCAGAGAGTGCTCCAGATCTTGTTGTTGCTCCTACGAGCGTAAATGGCGGCAAATCGAGGCGGACAGAACGTGCAGCCGGTCCTTTGCCGATGACGATATCTAAACAAAAGTCTTCCATTGCCGGATACAACACTTCTTCCACTGCTCGTGGCAAGCGATGTATTTCATCAATGAATAGGACATCACCCGGTTCTAGCGTTGTTAAAATTGCTGCTAAGTCCCCCGGACGTTCAATCGCTGGTCCAGCTGTCGTGCGCAATTGAACGCCCATCTCGTTGGCGATAATGGCAGCAAGCGTCGTTTTTCCAAGCCCCGGTGGCCCATACAACAATACGTGATCAAGCGTCTCTCCACGCATTTTCGCCGCTTCAATAAATACAGTTAAGTTTTCCTTTACTTTTTGTTGCCCGATATATTCTCGCAACTGCTTTGGGCGAAGACTGTATTCAAGCGAGGCATCGTCGTAATCGGCCGCGCTTGAAATGAGACGCTCCTCCATCATGCATCCTCCCTCATTTCAATAGTTTTTGTAAAGCGAGCTTAATATATCCTTCTGTCGATAATCGCTCTTGTTTTAATATAGGCACGACTTTTTGAATTTCTTTTTCAGCATAACCGAGCGCCTTTAACGCTTCAAGCGCTTCAGAAAGCGCGTTCGTTTCTTCCATCGGCTCCGTAAATAAATTCGGAAAAGCGTCTGGGACAACTGCTTGCAATTTTCCTTTTAAATCTAAAATCATTTGTCGTGCTGTTTTCTTTCCTACTCCTGGAAACTTACATAAAAACTTATCATCTTCCGCTTCGATCGCTTCAACAAGCTGTTCCAATTGACCAGCAGCTAAAATAGCAAGCGCCCCTTTTGGTCCAATGCCTGACACTTGTAATAATTTAGAAAATAACGCTCGCTCTTGGCGCGTATGAAATCCATAAAGGGCGAGGACATCTTCTCGTACGTATTGATATGTATATACAACGATTTGCTTTTGTTTATTCATTTGAAATGAAAACGGATTTGGGGTAAAAATTTGATACCCTACTCCGTTATGTTCAACGACGATATATTCCGGACAAACGTAATCCACATAGCCACGAATAAATTCAATCAAAACCCCGTCCTCCTTTTCTCACGCCTCTCATTTTAGCATAAGATGAGAAAAGCGGAAAGCGCAAGGCATAGGGAAACGATATGAAAAAAGTCCGCTGTTATGCGCGGACTTATTTTCCAAACGGTTCATACGCTTCGATGACGCGTTCATAATTTCTTTTCGAACGAACAGAAATACCTTTTTTCAGCTTTTCTCGTTCATGGCTTTCAAGTTTTTTTACATCAATTTGAAAAAATGATTGAATGACGCGAGATGATTCGCTCGGTTTTCCTTCAAAAATAGAGAGTGTGCCATCTTCAGTAAGACCGAAATACCCTGCTTTCGTTAATGGTGAAAGGTCATCAACGTAACGCTGGAAAACAATTTGTTCGTCATCCATATTGATGAGCTGCCAATCTTTATATTTGTTCCAAATGTCTTTCATCGACGTTACGGTTTCTTCCCTTATTTCCTCACTAACTTCCCCATCCATATATACCGTTTCTAAAATGACTGTCATCTGTACAGGAGATGCGTGTTGTGTTAAAAATAAACTCATCCATAGTGTAAGGATTATATTCATCGTTCTCACCTCATTCATATATTGACCATTTTTCCTAAAAATAAACGGTCTTGCCATCGCAAGACCGTTATTCTAACATAGATTCATCTAAATTATGGTAAATTTCTTGTACATCGTCATCATCTTCAAGCATATCGATAAGCTTTAACATTTTCGTTAAATCGTCGCCTGTTAATGTCGTGTACGTTTGCGGAATCATCGTGATTTCAGCTGTCGCAAACGTAAATCCTTGCGCCGCTAACGTATTTTTTACTTGTTCAAACTGTTCAGGAGACGTGTAAATTTCAAACGAATCTTCCGTCGTCTCCATTTCATCCGCCCCTGCTTCGATTGCTTGTAACAACATGTCATCTTCATCGATGTTTAAATCTTCACGGGCGATGACAATGAGCCCTTTTCGATCAAATAAATACGACACGCATCCCGTTTCTCCTAAGTTTCCACCGTTTTTCGAAAACGCGACACGAACGTTAGATGCAGTACGGTTTTTATTATCTGTTAAACAAATGACCATGACCGCTACGCCACCTGGTCCATATCCTTCGTAACGAATTTCTTCGTAATGTGTATGTTCTTGGTTACCTGTTGCCTTTTTAATTGCACGTTCAATATTTTCATTCGGCATGTTCGCTGATTTTGCTTTTTCAATCGCAAGTCGCAACGTAGCGTTTGTCGTTGGATCTCCGCCACCCATTTTTGCCGCCACGTAAATTTCTTTCGCAAGCTTCATAAACAATTTTCCACGTTTCGCATCTTGTGCATTTTTGCGCCGTTGAATATTTTTCCACTTGGAATGTCCTGCCATTTGGATCCCCTCTCATATGTGAAAAATGTCCATAAAAACTATAACAAAAATAAATGAAAAAGAACAGGGGTGAGCCCCTGTTCTTTAGCCGCGATTCATGAACGGACGTTCGATCATATCGCCCATATCGTTAAATATGTCGCGAATATCACGCTCTAGTTGATCCATCGGACCACCATCGCGAATATCGTTATCAAGCGTGCGGATGCGGTTATACATGCTTTCATTGGCCACTACACGAACCGTTTTTCCCGCTGTATACGGAGCGATGGCCTGCCGAACGAGACGCTCTATGCGCGTTGTATTTTTCTCTGTCGTCGATATAGCAACGACGACACGATCTCCTGAGACAACGGCGCGTGCATCTTTTACGTTCGCAACGTTCGCTGCACGTTTCGCAATTTTCTCAGCTAACGCCCCGTTATAGTTGCGGTAATACGATGGGCGTGTTCGTTCATCCATCGCATTTAAATGTCCATGATAGTTGCGATCAGCACGGCTAAAATTGCGATCGACTTGCGGTGTTCGCGTCGTTCGATCCATGCCGCGATCAAGCATTTCTGTAATCGGTCCGTCGTTATCCCGCACTGGACGAACGTTTCCGTTTAAACGTTCTGTTCCGTAACGACCGTATTGAAAACCGGTCATATCATTTTCATTTGAGTAATATCCGATCGGACGTGTACGATCGGTATAACGTGTATCAAACGCTTGGTTATTACAAGCTGCCAATCCACTGAGCGCAATGACTGCACCGAGAGCGATCATTCGTTTCCGCAAAGGAAAAACCCCCTTTTTGCTTTTGTAGACGATGCGCCTACATCATTAGCTTGATGCAAAAAAGGGGTTTTATTGCTGTTAAAATTTTGGCGGAGCGATCGCTAACTGCCGTTTATGGTGTGAACGTTCATGAAGCCGCTCAATAATTTCGCGGTCGCGTTCTGGAATCGGCTCACCTTTCAAATATTTATCAATCATATCATACGTTGTACCCATTTCATTTTCGTCTGTTTGTCCTTCCCAAAGACCAGCACTTGGCGCTTTTGTAATAATTTCTTCAGGTACACCGAGAATGCGTGCCATTTCGCGCACTTCGCCTTTCGTGAAATGAACGAGCGGCACTAAATCGACGCCACCATCACCGTATTTAGTAAAATATCCTGTATGCCATTCTGCCGCATTATCTGTTCCGACAACGAGATAACCGTAATTATTCGCCACAGCATACAACGTCGTCATGCGCAAACGAGCACGTGTATTTGCATCGCCAAGGCGAGCAGCTTGCTCGTTCCATTGCCCTTTTTCTTTTAATTGCTTTTCAATTTCGCCAAATAGTACGCGATGCGTTTCTGTTAAGTCAATGACATGGTAATCAATCCCACAGCTTTGAACAACTTTTAATGCATCTTCTTTATCTTTCGGATTGCTTTTACATGGCATAATTAGTCCTAACGAGTTGTTAGGAAATGCCCGCTTAATTAAATGGGCAACGACCGCAGAATCAATGCCGCCACTAATACCGACGATCGCTCCATTCATTCCAGCTTCTTGTACTCGTTCACGAAGCCATGTAATTAATTTTTCAATTTTTTGTTCCATATATGTACATCCCTTTCTTTTTACATCATCATGTTCATTTTATCACACAAAAAGCAAAAAGAAAAAGAGGCGACATTATTGCCCCTCTTCTTCCTCACGATAAGGAACCGAAAAATACGGATTCATCCCATACGGTTGCCCCTGCCACCCTTGTTGCCATCCGTACGGACTATACGGCATAGCTGGCTGTGGCATATACATTGGTTGTGGCATCATCGGCACGTTTTCACCATACATTTGTTGTGGATACGGTGCTTGTTGCGGTTGTTGTGAATACTCCCCTGCACCTGTTGGCATTTGCGGCATCATCGGTTGCGACTGTTGAGCATATTCACCTGCTGACATTTGTGGCATGTATGGTGTCGGTTGTAACTGCTCACCGCATCCGCAATCATCGTTATTCATAGCCCCTTGTGGATACGTCCATGGCATAACAGGATACATCGGTGGAAACCATGGGTAAAAACCGTATCCCGGCATAATCGGTGAAACAGGTATGCACGGCATTGGCATCGGCATAGGCATTGGAACAGGCTGTGGCTGCATCGGTTGTTGCGGTTGTTCTTCCATAATTGGTGCCTGTGTCGTTGGAATCGGTGGAATGTCTGGAAACGGCGGCATTGGTATCTCTTCTTCAGGTTCCATCATATTTGGCATAATATTTGGTGGTTTTGGCGGTAAAAGCGGCATATCTTGTTTCGGTTGTTCTTTTTTCTCTTGTTCTTTTGCCATTGGAATTTCTTTTGCAATTGGCTCAACGTTCACCGGCTGTTGCAACGGTTGCTCCTTTTTGTTTACGTGAATGTCCACATCAACAGAAATATTTTGCGTTTCTTTTTTGACAGGTTTTACAGGAGCTACTGGCGTCGGTACTTTAATTTTCATACCTGGCATAATGTAGTTTGGATCACTTAAATGAGCATTCATTTTTTTTAACTCTTCAAAATCAACTCCATATTTTTGCGCAATTTTCCAAAGGGTATCTCCTTTTTGAACGATATGGATTTTCACGTGTTTCCCCCTCCTATACTCAGACGTGACGTGTATGTCATGTTCAGCTTGTCGCTACTAGGCTTCAACATAACTTATGAACGGAAAGCTTTTTTTATGATAAAAATAAAAAAGACCGGCAAAAAAATGCCGATCCGTTTATGCTCGCGCTAACATGCGCTCAAGCGCTAACATCGCTCCTTCAGCTACATCTTTCGGAACAGTAATGCGATTGACAACTTTCCCTTCAAGCAATGATTCAAGCGCCCAAAGCAAATGTGGTAAATCAATGCGATTCATCGTTAAACATGGACACATATACGGGTTTAACGACACAATTTCTTTATCTGGATGTTGCTGAATAATCCGATTAACTAAATTCATTTCTGTTCCGATTGCCCATTTACTTCCTGACGGTGCTTGAGCGATCGTTTCAATAATATATTTTGTCGAACCTGCATCATCTGCTTGTTGAACAACTTCCCAGCTACATTCTGGATGAACAATAATTTTCATATCCGGCTTTGTTTTTCGAATATGTTCAATATGTTTTACTGTAAAATTTTCATGGACAGAACAATGTCCTTTCCATAAAATCACTTTAATTTGCTGAACGTCACCGTCGTATTGAAGTGTATTTGTCGCTGGATCCCATACAGCCATTTGTTCAAGTGGAACGCCAAGATCGTAAGCTGTATTTCTTCCTAAATGTTGATCAGGCAAAAAGAAAATGCGTTCCTTTTGTGTAAACGCCCAAGCGACCATTTTTTTCGCGTTTGATGATGTCACCGTCGCCCCGCCGTGTAAGCCGACAAACGCTTTAATCGCAGCGGTCGAGTTAACATACGTTAACGGTAAAATCGTATCTCCAAACATTTGTTGTAATATTGGCCATGCTCGCTCCACTTGTTCAATTTCCGCCATATCTGCCATCGAACATCCGGCACGCATATCTGGCAAAATGACGACTTGTTCATCGCTTGTTAAAATATCAGCTGTTTCCGCCATAAAATGCACGCCGCAAAATACAATATATTCAGCTTCTTTATTTTTCGCTGCTACTTGTGCAAGCTGCAATGAATCACCTGTCGCATCTGCAAATTGGATGACTTCATCTTTTTGATAATGATGTCCTGGAATAAATAAACGCGTACCAAGCTCTCGTTTGACACGAGCAACGCGCTGTTCCATTTCCTCGACCGACAACTGTTTATACGTCTCTGGCATCGCATCTTGTTGTTGCATGAGTTGTAATACGTTCATCGCTCATTCCTCCTACTGCACGTTTAAACTAATATCTAACGCTTTCGCTGAATGCGTCAACATGCCTAACGAAATATAGTCCACACCTGTATCCCGATACTGTGCAATATTTTCAAGAGTAATTCCGCCGGAAGCTTCCGTAATGATCGATGGTGGGACGAGTTGAACAAATTCACGAATTTCTTCAGGCGTACGATTATCAAACATAATGACATCCGCCCCTGCCTCAACCGCTTCCATCACTTGTTGTTTCGTCTCTGTTTCCACTTCAATTTTTACCATATGACCAAGCTGCGAGCGGACGCGTTCGACTGCTTTTGTAATGGAACCACAAAACGCAATATGATTATCCTTAATCATCACTCCATCATATAAACCGAAACGATGGTTGTATCCACCGCCACACGTTACCGCATATTTCTCTAACATCCGCAGGCCCGGCGTCGTTTTTCGCGTATCACAAATGCGTGTATGGTTGCTGTTTAACGCTCGAACAGCTCGATTTGTCAACGTAGCAATCCCGCTCATGCGCTGGAGTATATTTAAAATGACGCGCTCACCTGATAAAATCGGGATGGTCGGACCTGAAACGACGGCGATAACCTCTCCTTTTTTTACGCTTTCCCCGTCTCTTTTATATAATTGACATGTGATCGATGGGTGCAATAGCTTATATCCGATATCAATAATCGATACCCCTGCGATAATTCCATCTTCTTTGGCAACAAATATCGCTCTTCCTTCATCCTCACGAGAAAAGATCATTTCGCTTGTTATATCGCGTTCTCCGATATCTTCTAAAAAAAACTGCTTAAGCAACTCTTTTAGCTTTAGCTCATTCAACGGAATCCCTCCTTCATGAGATGTTCTTCTTTCGTGCGGACGATGCGCCGCTTTTCCCAATACGTTCTTTCAAATGGCTCGTCACTTCGATAATGAGCCCCTCGGCTTTCTCTTCTTTGCAAAGCTGAAGTCGTCACAAGCCAGCCAACAATCAACATGTATATAATCGTCCGCTCCTCGTCATCATACTCTGGTGACATGTTGACAAGCTCATCAATCGAATATTGTTCAAACCATTGTTTCGCGTAAAACAGTTGATCATAATCGCGCACAATGCCGACATATTGCGTCATGATATGCTGAATGTCCTCTTTTGTCGGTAACGCAATATGTACGTTATTTTCTTTTCTTTCGCTTTTCTTTAACATCAAACGTTGCTCCGTTTTGTTCAACAGATGGAAAGCAACACGTCGACTAAAGACGAGCGCCTCAAGCAGTGAGTTGCTTGCTAAACGGTTCGCTCCGTGCACACCTGTACATGCTGCTTCCCCAACGGCATACAGTCCCGGTAATGTCGTTTCACCATCGACATTCACAACGATGCCACCCATTAAAAAGTGAGCACCTGGGACAACAGGAAGGAAACCGTTGCGCCAATCGACTTGATAGCGCTCACAAAGCGATGTAATCGTCGGAAAACGGGATGAAAAATGCGGAATCATCGAGATATCTAAAAAAACAAAATGACCGTTTTTCATTTCGCGCTCAATGGCCCGAGACACGACGTCGCGCGGCGCTAAATCTTTTTGTGGATGCACTCCGTCCATGACGCGCCGACCGTCATCGGTCAATAAAATCGCTCCTTCTCCACGAACCGCTTCCGAAATGAGACCGACAGCTTTTCCGTCCACATAAAGCATCGTTGGATGAAATTGGACAAATTCCATATCCGACACAGCGGCACCAGCCCGATATGCCATCGCAATGCCATCGCCCGTTGCCGTTTCTGCGTTTGATGTAAACGTATATAACTGTCCAATCCCGCCTGTCGCAATCACGATCGCGTTCGCTGTATACGTTCCATTTTTCGTTTGTACACCTACGCAACGTCCATCGGAAACGAGCAAATCAATGACCGGATCGTTTTCAATAAACGTCACACGGCTAGAAAGCTTTTCAAATAAAAATGAAACCATGTTTTTTCCTGTCGCGTCGCCCCCCGCATGTAAAATGCGTCTCATACGGTGCGCCCCTTCTTGCCCGAAAAGCAATTGGCCATGCTCATCAACATCAAATGAAAAACCGAGGTTCATAAACTGTTGAATGACCTCGCGTCCTTCTTGAACTAAAATGCGTACCGCTTCCTCGTCATTATGCTCACATCCGGCAATTATCGTATCCGTATAATGAGTTAACCAATGATCGTCAGGATGAATGGCAGCCGCGACGCCCCCTTGAGCAAGCCAAGAGTTGCTCGTTTCTTTTTTCAACTTCGTGAAAATAATCACATTTTTATGCTCGCATAAATGGTAGGCAACCATTAACGCTGCAAGGCCGCTCCCGATGATAATCACATCCGCTTCACGCATGGATGTTCCTCCATTTCATACTGTCTTGACACCTATATTGACATATATTTAAACTGATGACAAGACTTTTGTTTTTGGAAGTGGTGAACGAGATGATTTATTTAGATTACGCCGCAACAACACCAATGAGTGAAGAAGCTTTAGCAGTTTATGTACAAAGTGCGAGAACATATTTTGGAAATGCAAGCAGCCTCCATGATGTCGGAACAGCTGCAAACGAATTGCTTACGATTTGTCGCAAACAACTCGCTCAACTCATTCGTGGCGAGGAAAAAGGAATATATTTTACAAGCGGAGGAACAGAAGCGAACGTTCTCGCTATTCGTTCGCTCGCTTACGCCCATCGCCATAAAGGGAAACACATCATTACATCAAGCGTCGAGCACGCTTCCGTTCACGCTGTATGCGCACAACTCGAACAAGAAGGATTTACCGTGACGTATGTGCCAGTCGACCGCTTCGGACAAGTGGATATCGAAGCGCTTGAACAGGCATTAACGGACGAAACGATTCTCGTCTCTGTTCAACATGCCAATTCTGAAATTGGTACGATTCAACCGTTGCAACAAATCGGTGAATTATTAAAAGAAAAACAAATTGTCTTTCATAGCGATTGTGTACAAACTTTTGGTAAAATACCGATAGATGTGAAACAACTTCACCTCGATAGCATATCGATTGCTAGCCATAAAATTTATGGTCCAAAAGGGGTCGGGGCTGTGTATGTGAATCCGAGCGTACGTTGGCATATGTGGCTGCCAAACACAACACATGAAAGCGGATTTCGTCCCGGAACGGTGAACGTCCCTGGCATCGCTTCGTTCACAACCGCAGCGCTTGAAGCGGAAAAAAAACGAGAAACGGTTCAACAAAACATAACCGAATTGCGTCGTTATTTTGTTGAACAAATCGTGAAAAAACAATTGCCAATCACTGTTTTCGAACATCCGACAGATCAACTACCGAATATTGTTGGCTGTCTCGTTCACGGCTTTGAAGGACAATATGTGATGTTGCATTGCAATCGTCACGGGATTGCGATTTCTACCGGAAGCGCATGTCAAATCGGCAAGCAAGCACCATCAAAAACGATGATCGCCATCGGCAAAGAAGAAGACGAAGCAAAACAATTCATTCGCCTATCATTTGGCATGCATACGACAAAAAGCGAGGTCGAAGCCGTTGTTTCCGCACTTGAACAGCTTCAAAAAGAAAGGATGTCACGATGAAAAAAGAGAGAAAACTACTAGGGGAAGAACGTCGAACGCTCATTTTGCAATGGTTAAAAGAAACGAAACGCCCGATGACAGGAACGGAGTTGGCTAATAAAACGAACGTGAGCCGCCAAGTGATCGTTCAAGATATTTCGCTATTAAAAGCAAAAAACGAACCGATTATTGCAACAAGCCAAGGGTACTTATATTTATCTCCTTCTTCTACTCATATGTATACGCGCGTCATCGCTTGTTGCCACACGCCAGAACAGACGAAAGACGAACTATATACAATCGTCGATCATGGCGTCACAGTAAAAGACGTGAAAATTGAGCATCCGGTATACGGAGATTTAACAGCGTCCATTATGGTTAGCAATCGGTTAGAAGTTGATGAATTTATTCAAAAAATTAACGAAACGAAATCTGCCTACTTGTCTCAACTGACCGATGGCGTCCATCTGCATACACTCGAAGCAGATTCCATAGAAAAACTTGATGAAGCATGCGCTGCATTAAAACAAGCACGGTTTTTGATTGAGTAAAAAAACATCCCTTTACACGAGGGATGTTTTTTTTACCGTATAGTATGGATAGCTACCTAATATTTGCACCGTGCAGCCGAGCGCTTCCAATTCTGCAATCGCTCCTGGAATTAAAACGTCGTCCATTTTTTGATCAATATCAATAATAAAAAAGTAGTTCCCTAACCCTGTTTTCGCTGGGCGGGATTCAATTTTTGTCAAGTTAAGCTTTCGCCACGCGAACGCTGATAACACTTGATGAAGCGCTCCTGCCTGATCTTTTGGCAACATGACCATTAACGTCGTTTTAAACCCATCTTCTTTATCTGTAACAGGCAACAAATCGCGCTCGCGATGCAAAACAATGAAGCGCGTATGGTTGTAGTCATAGTCATGAATGTTTTCTTTCGCAATCGCTAAGCCGTATTGTTTCGCTGCAAGACGATTGCCGATCGCCGCGATCTTTTCTTCTGGATGCTCGCTCACATATTTTGCTGCTGCGCTTGTTGATGTGACGTATTCATACGTGGCGTGCTTTAAATGACGATGTAAAAACTTATGGCATTGAGCAATCGCATGCGAATGAGAATAAATGCGTTCAACATGCATCCAATCGTCCAATTGAGATGGATGTACGAGCAAATGTTGCTCAATTGGTGCAATAATTTCTCCAACAATCGGTAAATTGCATTCATGAATTAAATAATCGATCGTCAAATTTACAGAACCTTCTAGTGCATTTTCTAGTGGGACAACGGCTAGCTCGACTTCTCCATCGCGGACAGCGTCCATACATTGTGGAATCGTATGATATGGAACGTTTCGTATATGAGGGAAAATCGCTTCAACAGCCGCATGTGTAAACGTCCCTTCTGGTCCTAAATATCCTATTTTCACAATCCTTCCCCTCTCTACGCCCCTGAACCGAGAATTTCTACTTTTTCAACAAAAGGCAACTGTTTTAATTGCGAAAGTAACTCATCGATCGTTATCGCCATCTCGCTCGTACTAACGGACAACGTGACATTCGCCCGCCCTTGAAGCGGAATCGTTTGGTGAATCGTAAGAACGTTGCAATTTGCCGAGGCAACGACGCTTAATAGCTTCGAAAGGGTGCCTGAGCGGTCTTCTAAATGGAAAAAAAGCGTAATAATTTGTTCCCGAACCATCGTATGAAACGGGAAAACCGCGTCACGATATTTATAAAAAACGCTTCGGCTGACATCGACAAGTTGCACAGCATCGGCAACAGAATCGACTTTTTTTCGTTCAATTAATTCTTTTGCCGCCAACACTTTTTTCATTGCTTCAGGCAATACATCTTCCCGCACTAAATAAAATTTTTTATCCACCGCACAAGCTCCCCCTTTCGCATTAGTCGACAAATTCAAATTCGTAATTCAACAGCTTTACAATATCCCCATCTTTTGCTCCGCGAGCGCGCAGCGCATCATCGACGCCAAGCGAACGCAATTGACGTGCAAAGCGACGCACCGACTCTTCTCTTGAAAAATCGGTCATTTTAAACAGCTTTTCAATTTTTTCTCCTGACAAAATAAACGTTCCATCATCATCACGCGTAATATGAAACGGTGCTTCCTCTTTTTCCAATTTGTAAACGACGCGATGAATCGCTTCTTCCTCTTGTGGATAAAGCGGAAATTCTGGTGTCGTTTCAAGCAGATCAGCAATCGCAAATAATAGTTCGCGCAACCCTTGACGTGTCACTGCTGAAATCGGGAAAATCGGCACATCGTCCTTTAACTTTTGTTTAAATTCACGCAAATGTTGTTCCGCGTTTGGCATATCCATTTTATTCGCAACAATAATTTGTGGCCGCTCTGTTAGACGCAAATTGTACTGTTTTAATTCTTCGTTAATGACTAAATAATCTTCATACGGATCTCGGCCTTCTATGGCAGCCATGTCAATGACGTGAACGATGACGCGCGTCCGCTCAATATGGCGCAAAAATTGATGCCCAAGCCCGACACCTTGATGCGCTCCTTCAATAAGCCCCGGCAAATCAGCCATAACAAAACTGCGGCCGTCTTCTGTTTCAACGACACCTAAATTCGGAACGATCGTTGTAAAATGATAGTCTGCAATTTTCGGCTTTGCCGCTGAAACGACGGATAATAACGTCGATTTGCCAACGCTCGGAAAGCCGACAAGTCCAACGTCCGCGAGCAATTTTAATTCCAGCGTCACGTATCGTTCTTGCCCTGGCTCGCCATTTTCAGCAATTTCCGGAGCCGGATTTGATGCAGTCGCAAAGCGAGTATTTCCACGTCCACCTCGTCCGCCTTTTGCTACGACAAATCGTTGTCCATGCTCTGTTAAATCAGCAATCACTTCTTTCGTTTCATCATCAATGACAACTGTCCCTGGTGGCACTTTTACAATTAAATCTTCTGCATTTTTCCCGTGTTGATTTTTTGACATGCCATGTTCGCCGCGCGGCGCTTTAAAATGGCGTTGATAGCGAAAATCCATTAACGTGCGCAACCCTTCATCAACAACAAAGACGACATCGCCACCTTTTCCACCGTCTCCTCCAGCAGGTCCGCCTTTCGGTACGTATTTTTCGCGTCGAAACGCGACCATTCCGTTTCCACCGTCGCCACCTTTCACATATATTTTCACTTGATCAACAAACATCGTTTTTCTCCTCCGATCTTTTCATCTTTTACTCAACAAGATGAATCATTGCACATATGGTTAGTTCATGTTCATGAATCGCATGTTCACAAAGCGTGAACGCATCATATTGACTATGCTTTTGAATCCATTGTTTTACCATCTCAAGTTCATGAAGCATACCACGATAATCAAAAAAGAGCCGCACATCGTTTTCTGTTAAGTCAATCGTAATCGTTACATAGTTTTCAACATGTGGAGAAGAACATTCCTCAAGCATATGTAAAAATCGTTGACACCACGTAGCGAGCATATGATCGTATGCATGTAATGAACGTGGCTCTCCTAACACTTCATACTCTAGTTGAATGTGGCGTGCTTGCCAATGGTACGTCATGAGCAGTTCAGCAAACCGTTCTGTTTGTAAATTCGTGAGCTTCGCTTCATTTTCTGCTTCAATGATAATTTGTTGAATTATTTCATTGACGCGATCGATACGCTGTAAAGATAAATTTCCTTTAATTAATTGGATTTTATTGAGCCAATCGTGTCGGGAATGACGCAATGCCTCTACAATCGTCCACCGCTTCTCCATCATTCATTCTCCCATAAACAGTTTGACTATAATTATAACATACGCCAACAAAAAGAAAACCCTAACCAAGTCGGTTAGAGTTTTCCACTTCCTTATGCTTCTTTCACAACAGGATATACGCTCACTTTTTTACGATCGCGACCCATGCGCTCAAAACGAACGATGCCGTCAACTTTCGCGTAAAGTGTGTCGTCGCCACCGCGTCCCACGTTTAATCCTGGGTAAATTTTCGTTCCGCGTTGACGGTAAAGAATAGAACCGCCTGTAACGAATTGACCGTCTGCACGTTTCGCGCCAAGACGTTTTGCGATCGAATCACGACCGTTCTTTGTTGAACCTACCCCTTTTTTCGATGCGAAAAACTGAAGATCTAAACGTAACATGCCGTGTCACCTCCTACAACGTTTTCGTCGTTATTTTGACGTATTTTCCGTAATCACGCTCAATCGTTTGGAGCGACACGATCATCCCTTCAAGAAGAAGTTGCACGTCGGCTTGTGCTTTCTTATCTTCAATTGTCGGAAGTTCGCAATGAAGATAGCCGTCTTTTCCTTGTTGAATGATCGGTTTCACATTCGTCAAGGCGACAATTGCGTTAACCGCACCAAACGAAATGGCTGATACACCTGCACATACAATATCTTGTCCACGCTTCGCAAACTGAGCGTGTCCGCTAATCGTAAAGGAACGAATCGTCCCTTCCACCGTTCGATTAATCGTGATACGAATCATCGCTTACGCCTTATGCGTTAATTTTTTCGATCACAACTTTTGTGTATGGTTGGCGATGACCTTGCTTACGACGATAGTTTTTCTTTGGCTTATATTTGAAAACGATGATCTTCTTTTGACGACCATGTTTTTCAACTTTCGCCGTTACTGTTGCGCCAGCGACTGTAGGATTGCCAACTTTTACGTTTTCGCCACCTACAAATAGCACTTTGTCAAATGTTACTGTTTCGCCTTCTGCTGCATCAATTTTTTCGATGTAAATCGCTTGGCCTTCTTGTACTTTAATTTGTTTTCCACCAGTTTCAATAATCGCGTACATATTTGCACCTCCTAAATTAGACTCAGACTCGCCAGCTGTGAGGCGGTTCAAGCGAACGCTTAAATAGCCTTAGCTGAGCGGTTGTAGCACGGGTGCTACACAACATAGAAGATGATAGCATAAAAAGAAAACAATTGTCAATACGTATAAAGCAAATGGCCGATCGGTTCATTCGTTCGTTTCTCATGAAAATAAGCGTACAACAATTCGTTTTCATCAAGCTCCATTTCCATTTGATTTTTCTTTACGATAATCGCATGTTTTTTCCCGCGATGAAATAAAAGAAGAACGTGAAATAACGAATCGTTCGCATCCACGACAAGTCGCTTTAACGCTCGATATTCGACCCGTTTTCCGTAATATCGTTCCAACAAAAAACGCATCCACACATACGGACGTTGCTTCCATTCCATCCAAATGGCATGCGCTAAAAAGCAGGCGATGATCCATAAATTCATGTGCAATGGAGCGTTGATCAATAAAGCGACGAAACAGATGACTAAAAAAAAGACGGAAGCATAAAGCGTTTGTTCGTGCGCCCGTCGAAACGATGTACGCGCCGTACGATACAAAAAAAAGAGCTTCCCTCCATCAAGCGGCCAAATGGGCAACAAGTTAATAAGTAAAATAGATACATTATATTCAATTAGTTGATAATACCATTCATTAGATAACATGTTCGCTTCATGAGCGATATACGCGATGAAAAAAATAAATATATGCTGAAACGGCCCTGCTAATGTGACGATCAATTCTTCATGAAACGGTCGGTTCCCGTGTTCATCCATTTCAGCCACTCCGCCAAACGGCAAAAGTAAAATGCGTTTGACGCGCCATGAAAACATATGCGCTGCGACAACGTGTCCTAGTTCGTGCCAAAGCACAATCCAAAACAATAAAAGAAGCGTCTGAAATTGTGCAGTCATAATGGCAATAAGCGCAACAACCCAAAAAAGCGGATGAATATGAATGTTTATAAAAATAGATAACCATTTATTCAAAGGAAATCACCTGAACTGGATCAATAAAATGATCCCCTTGCTTCACCGCAAAATAAAACAAGCCTTTATGATTATTCATTTCCGCTCTCCCGACTTCTTTTCCTGCCTCAATGAAATCATACAACTTCACCGAAATAGCGGATAACTTTCCGTACCACGTTTCACTTCCATCCGCATGTTGAATAATGACTGTTTTTCCGTACGGTTCTTTCACTCCTGCAAATACGACAATTCCTTCTTCGACTGCTTTAATGGCTTGATCGGTTTCAATGACGATGCCTTGTCCATTATGTTCAAACGTTTCCACAACGCGCGCTGAAGCTGGAAAGGCATACGCGGCTGTTGTTGTCTCTTGTTGTTTTTTTACGTTAAAAAATGCTAATGGCTTCCCAAATGTTTTTTCGTACCATTGTGCAACTGTCGCAAATTGAAAATCTTTTTCCATCGCTTGTTTCACAAATGTACGCGCACCTTCAACGTTCGGAGAGTCGTATTGAAATAAAATCGCAACGCCAAAAAACAAAAGAGCTGATAAAAAGCTTTTCAATAAAAATATATCTTTCCGAAAAAGTGGCGGTTCTCGCTCCACATCGTACGTCACAACTGTTGGATTCCCATATTTTTCTTCTTCACTCCAGTTTGTCATCATCGTTTGAACGTAACGTTCACGCTCCTTTTTTCGCTTGGCGATTCGCTTTCGAATATGTTCAATTCGATCGCTCACACTCCACACCCCTCTCGTCCGATTTGTATTATATGTATGGGGAAATGGAGAAGATATGAATAAAAAAAGCACCTCCAAACGGAAGTGCTAACGCGCGCTAAATAGCTTTTTTATTTTCGAGAAAAAACCTTTTTGTTCTTCATCATCGAGCGACATAAGCGGTACGGATTCACCGAGAAGGCGACGGGCGATGTTGCGATATGCTAAAGACGCTTTGCTGTTCGGATCAAGAACGATCGGTTCACCGTTATTTGACGCTTTAATGACATGTTCGTCATCGACTATAATCCCAAGTAAATCAATCGATAAGTGCATCACAATTTCATCAATATCTAACATATCATGATTTTTTAACATATGACTACGAATGCGATTAATAATTAAACGCGGTCGTTTCATATGCTCTTCTTTTTCAAGTAAACCAATAATTCGATCAGCATCGCGCACAGCTGAAATGTCCGGCGTCGTCACAACGATCGCTTCATCAGCTCCAGCAACAGCATTTTTATATCCTTGTTCAATGCCTGCTGGACAATCAATTAAAATGTAATCATAATCTTGTCTTAAATCGTCAATGAGCTGTTTCATTTGCTCTGGTGTGACAGCCGATTTGTCACTCGTTTGGGCAGCTGGCAATAAATATAAACGATCTTCAAATCGTTTATCTTTCACAAGCGCTTTTTGAATCGTGCAACGTCCTTCGACGACATCGACAAGATCGTAAATAATGCGATTTTCAAGCCCCATAATGACATCAAGGTTGCGCAAACCGATATCGGTGTCAACGAGACAGACACGCTTTCCTAATAGCGCTAGCGCTGTTCCGAGATTTGCCGTCGTTGTCGTTTTGCCAACGCCGCCTTTTCCAGAAGTAATAACAATCGCTTCTCCCACTGTCAAAAACTCCTTTCTAACCGGGTTAAATTCGGACGTAAATGCGTCAATAGCTGGAGTCGATCGACAACAATTTGATCATGTTCATCAATATAAGCGCACTCCATTTCATTTCCTTCATCGCTACGATAGTCTGGTGCTCGGTTCATCACATCACTAATGCGCAACTGTGTCGGTTTCATCACTGATGCAGCGATAATGGCTTGACGGTTTCCTTCATACCCAGCATGCGCAATGCCGCGCAATGCTCCTAATATAAAAATATTTCCTGTTGCAATGACCGTCCCACCAGGATTTACATCACCGATTAAAAGTAAGTCTCCGTCGACGTGTAGCACTTGTCCAGAACGAATGATTTTCGCGACCGATACAATTTCATTTTTCTTTTTCCATTCCAACGCTTCTTGCTTCGTCATGACATTGCTTACAATCGAGTGGACAATTAAATGTTTCTTTGCTCGAATCACATCGCGCAATCGTTCTTCTTGTTCACGCGTCAAATATCTGTTACCAACATGAACGTGCACAGCAACAAGTGGCCCTTCTTCGTCGCGTGTTGTTGTCGTCAATAATTCATCCACTTGTTTTAACAATTCGTCATAGGCACACGTATCATCAAGATGCAACGTCAGCCCTTCTTTCGTCCCTTTCATTGACACATATGGTCTTTTCTCCTTGCCAGCCACGACTTTCACCTCAATGAATAGTTCTCCGCATTTTTCTTGTATTCCTTCATACTGGCGACGATTCGTCCCGCTTCTCACACCACTTAAGCAGCGTTTGCTTTAACGGATAAGCAATGATTAAAATAACAATTGTATGAATAAATAGCGTTGGCAAAAAGCGCGACTGCAAAAACGTTTGAACAGGCATCGTCGTCCGGCTAATAACGAGTTGAATGGCATATGCGTACCATTCGACACATGCAATGGCAACAATCGCAAAAAAGGAAGCTGTCCATGCATTTTTATGAAAAACGTTCATCGCTTTCGCAATTAAATAAGCGATAAGCGAAAAGGCGAACGCATAAGCGCCTAATAGTTCTGTATATGCGACATCATATAACAGACCAAAAATAAATCCATACGTCATTCCTTCTGTTTGTCCAATAAAAATCGTAATAAACACGATCAAAATAAGCAAAATGCGCGGAACGAGCAAATAAACATCGAATAACGGATCGGGGAAAAGTTGTACGATAATGCTTTCCAATAAAAACATAACGGTCACAAGGGAAGGAAGAAAAAAACGTCTCATTGTCCTTCCTCCTCTTGCGACATTTCAATTTTTCGTTTCACGATCATCACATCATCAATGTCATAAAAATTCGCTGCTGGCTTGATATAGGCAATTTGTGTAAGCCCGTACTCATCCGCAACGACTTCTTCCACTTCTCCGATAAATAGTCCTTTTGGAAAAATCCCGCCAAGTCCTGATGTAAATACACGCTGTCCTTTGTTTATTTTCGCATCATATGGAAGGCGTTTCAGCAGCAATGCTTCCCGTTCTTCATCGTATCCTTCGATTAAACCGAATACGTTTTCATCTCCTTGAACAAACGCAGAGATGCGATTTTGTCGATCATTTGCGCTAAGCAGTTGCACCGTTGCGCTAAATGGTGAGACGCTACGCACTTTGCCGATGAGTCCTTGAGGTGTAATAACAGCCATATCTTTTTTTACACCGTGTTGGGATCCTTTATTTACAATTAACGTCTCTTCCCAACGATCTGGATTGCGCCCGATCACCGTCGCTTGAATGGCGACAAAATCACGTAAACTTTCTTTTTTATCAAGTAGTTCACGCAAACGTTCGTTTTCTTTTTTGAGCGATTCCACCTCGGACTGCAAGAGAACGTATTGCTCTAAGTGCGCTTTTAACTGTTTGTTTTCTTCATATGTACGGCGCAAATCGTTCACATTTTCAAAGAAGCCCGCAACGAGCTGTGCGGGCTTGTGCACGATAGATTGCATAAAAACAACGGTGTCTTTTGCGAATTTTTCCATCCATGTTAATTCACTTCGTTCTTTTAACGAAAAACCGATGAGAGCCACGAGTACCATGATGCTAACAAGCAATATAATTAGCCGTTTATTTAAGAAAAATTTCGGCATGACGACACCTTCTTACACATTAGCGATGGTCTCGCGCTTTATTTTTAAATAAATGAATATGGTCGAGCGCTTTTCCTGTACCAATCGCGACGCAATCGAGCGGATTTTCAGCAATAATGACTGGCATATTCGTCTCTTGGCTAATGACTTTATCTAAATTGCGCAACAACGCTCCTCCACCCGTTAACACAATTCCACGATCCATAATATCTGCAGCAAGTTCTGGCGGCGTTTTTTCAAGCGTATTTTTTACGGAATCAACAATGGCATATACCGTATCGCGCAACGCTTCAGCGATTTCTTCCGCATGAATTTCAATCGTTTTTGGCAAGCCTGTTAATAAGTCGCGACCGCGAATTTCCATGCTTCCGATCCCTTCCGGATTGCCTGCCGAACCAATTTCGACTTTAATCGCTTCCGCTGTGCGCTCCCCAATCATTAAATTGTACGTTTTGCGAATATATTGGATAATTGCCTCATCCATTTCATCACCAGCAACACGAATTGACTGGCTCGTAACGATACCACCTAAAGAAATGACAGCGACTTCCGTTGTGCCACCCCCGATGTCGACGACCATGCTTCCTGTCGGTTCCCATACAGGCAAATTCGCACCGATCGCTGCCGCAAACGGCTCTTCGATCGTATAAGCGTCGCGAGCCCCTGCTTGTCTCGTTGCGTCAATGACGGCACGCTCCTCGACCGCCGTAATCCCTGACGGCACGCACACCATCACGTATGGCTTTCCAGCAAACAGTCCGCTATTTTTCGTCGCTTGCTTAATGTAGTACTTCATCATAATGGCTGTCGTTTCGTAATCAGCGATCACTCCATCTTTCATCGGGCGAAGTGCCACAACGTTTCCTGGCGTACGTCCGATCATTTGTTTCGCTTCATTCCCAACCGCAACAATTTGTTTCGTATCTTTTTGTAGCGCAACGACAGAAGGCTCGCGCAAAACGATTCCTTTTCCTTTGACATATACAAGCGTATTGGCAGTGCCTAAATCTATTCCGAGATCTCTTGATCCAATTCCAAACATGTTCGTATCTTCCTTTCTGAAACAAAATGCTTTCAAAAACTCATGACATTTATTATAACGCAATTACAATGAAAAGAGAACGATTTACACATATCCTTTTTCTTTTAAACTCACATATGTTTTATCACCAATAATTAAATGGTCAAGCAGCTCAATGCCAACGAGGCGGCCGCATTCTGCGAGCCTGCGCGTCACTTCAATATCTTCGCGGCTCGGCGTCGGATCTCCTGACGGATGATTGTGAATACAAATGATGGAAGCAGCAGAACGTTTAATCGCTTCTTTATACACTTCGCGCGGATGGACGATCGATGCATTTAGACTGCCGATAAATACTGTCTTTTTATGCATCACTTGATTTTTCGTATTTAAATATAACACAACGAAATGTTCTTGGCTTAAAAAACGCATATCTTCCATGACGTAACGTGCACCATCTTCCGGAGAACGAATGACGTAACGATCATCGTATTGAATTTGATGCACGCGTCGGCCAAGCTCAAGCGCTGCAATAATTTGGATCGCTTTTGTTTTTCCGATCCCTTTAATGCTTGTCATTTCTTCAATCGTTGCATCTTTTAACTGACGAAGTCCTTCAAAATGGGTAAGTAAATGTTGCGCAAGCGTAAGAACGGAATATTGTTTCGTCCCCGTGCGAAGCAAAATGGCTAACAATTCTTGATTGGATAAACTTTGCGGTCCTTCAGAAAGCAAGCGTTCACGCGGGCGTTCATCGGGTGGAACATGACGAATAAGCATACGTTCCCCCCTCTATTTTAACCTTTTTTTAACGAAATGGATAAAATCCGAATTTTTTTAATTCGCGAGCAAGCCTTGCAATCGGCAAACCAACAACGGAAAAATAGTCGCCGTCAATCTTTTTTACAAAAAGCGCTCCCCGTTCTTGAATGCCGTACGCGCCCGCTTTATCGAGCGGTTCTTTTGTCGCAATATACGCCCAAATGTCTTCATCTGTAAGCGGCCAAAACGTAACGTCCGTTTTTTCTGCAAAAGTGACGCACTCTTTTTCTGTACAAATGGCGACACCTGTCCATACTTCATGTGTCGTTCCGGATAAACGTTTTAACATACGAAAGGCGTCTTGTTCGCTCGTCGGCTTCCCAAGCACCTCTCCTTCACACACAACGATCGTATCAGCCCCGATGACGCACGCGTCTTTTTTTTGTTGCCATACCGCATTTGCTTTTTTATGTGCGAGCTGCTGTACAATTTCACTTGGGGATAACTCGGCATCGAATAATTCATCGACATCGCTGACGAGGATGTCAAACGGAAGTCCAAGCATACGAAGAAGTTGTTTTCGACGAGGAGAACTAGAAGCTAACACAAGTTGCATCGTCATCACCTTTCTGTCATGAGCGTTTGTTTCAAGGAAGATACACTTGTATCGTACCAAATTTATACACAATATACAATGGTTCGACAAAGAAAAAAAGAAGCTGTGCGCTTCTTATTGTAAAACATTTAATATATGTTGTTGTGCGGCCCATAATTGTGCTTGATCGTTTGTTTGCCGGAAAGCGAAAAGCGCTTCATACGCTTTTTTCATCTGTTCATCATGAAACGAATACGACTGTAACTCATTCCATTGTTCATTGGAAAGTTGTTGCCCATCCAACAATAAACTAATCGCGGAAACGATCGTCATAAACGGCTCATTTTCTTTTTCGTCCACCGATACGTTCCATGCTTTTACGTATGTGTCAATTCCGAGCGATTCGTATAAGCCCGCGATTTTCTTTGCCTCCTCTTTCGTTAATGCCATGCCTAAAAATACATAAACAGGTTGTTTTCCAATTATTACACTCGGACGTTGTTGTGCCTTTATTTTTTGTACATATACATTTGCTGCTTTTTCATCTTGAAACACCCCACCTTGAACGACGAAAATCGTCTCTGTTCGTTGTGAGGTTGGCACTTCTTCATTTTGTTCTTGTTGTAACGTCGTTGTTGAAGTCGGTTTGCTCTCTGTTGTCGGGATGATTGTTAATACAAGTAAGCCGAAGCTTGTCCCAAGAACAACCGCTAAAGCGATCGCTAATACAAAGGAGCGCCAAGGTGATCTTGTATATCGTTTACTCATTTCAAATGGTATGAGCTCATCTTGTTTTTCACTTTGTTCATTGCTTTCCTCGTTCGACCATTGGGGCAATGTATTTGTCACTGACGTGTACGGTTGCTCTTTTCCGTTCACTTTAATAACGATCGCTTTTTTCGCTGGCTTGTCCATTTTTTCCCTCCCGCTGTCATTCTTCGCCCATCGTAACATAAAAAAAGAAAAAAAAAACGAGACATTTGTCGTCTCGTTGCGGAAGGTTTTCGTCAAATTTCGCACTATCGATCTTGAATGTCATCTACCGACAATTGATCGACAGGCACACCGTTTTGTTTACAAATTTGCTTCATTTCCCCTCTTAAACAAACAGCGTAGCGAATGTGACCATCGCTTTGTTTTGTTACGATGACGTACGAATCATCGCTCGGCGGCAAACGCTTTGACGTATACGGATCAATGATCACTTCGATGACACCGTCATTCGCTAATTGTTTGTACGTCAATACCTCACTTTGATTTGGCGTTAAAAACTCTACTTTTTGCGCACCAACGTGAAGCCGCGCCGCTTCATACAGCGTATACGCTGTCGCAACAAACGCTCGATCACGTGACTTTTTAATGACCTCAACGACAGACACAGTCGCAATCATGACTAAAATACTTAAAATGACAATGACAGCTAACAGTTCGATTAGCGTCATTCCTCGTTCATCTTGCATCCAACCGACCCCTTTATTGTTCCGTTAATGAAGGAAACGGATTTCGCTTTTCGCTCGGTTGCGGTAAATCAAGCGGTGGCAATTGCTCAATCCATTGGCGCAATTCTGGTGCGTAAAACGTTGACACAGTTAAAGAATAAGACAGTTGTGGCACTTCATCCATGACCGTCGTCCATTCTTCATATCCTGTGAACGATAATGAATCAACGGAAACGATGCGCTTTGATCGTTCTAACACATCAATAAATTGTTCGAGTGCAAAATAGGAAGGAGAACGAACAGATAGATTGACTGTCAATTTTTGAATCGGCGTTGGAGGTCCTTCAACGTTTTCTCCTTCTTGAAAAGTAAGCGACAATACTTCACTATTTGATACGACCTCTGCTTTTTCAATGTCTAATAAAAATTGCTCAACAAACGGTTGAACAGGAACGCGTTTTTGTAACTCGACAAGACTAACACGCAAATCGTCCGACGGTTGTTTGCTTTGCAACGTTTGCAGCAACTTTTTTTCCGTCTGCAATTCTGTTTCCAGTTGTTCTTTTCGGTCATCGAGCGGTTTGTACACATATATATATAGCGCAAATGATAGTAGCGTAAGCAACAAGAGAGAGACCGTCACGATAAGTCCTTTTCTCATTTTTCCCCTCCTTGTTGCTGTTTTTTCCATTCCTCCATATTCAGTTGAACAGTAAACTGTCCGATATACCGCGGCATTGCTCCTTCTTCTTCCGCCTTTCCTTCTGATGCAGTTAAACTCGTCAGTTTTACGTCAGCGATAAACGAGGCATCTTTTAACGCTTGTAAATATGCAGCACTTTCACGCGTTGTATCAAATTGAGCAGTCAATTGAATGGCACCATCTCGCGCATAAGAAACGTTCATTAAAAACCCGCGCTCTGGCAAACGTTCAATCAATTCATGTAAAAGCGCGACCGTATGAATCGGATATTGCTCCGCCCATTGAATCGCTTCTTGCAACTGGACTCCGACAGATGTGTTCGCAGCTGTTTTTTGTTTTTCTTCTTCTGCGATTCGTAACGCTTTCGTTTGATCGAGCTCCGTTTTTAATTGCGCGATTTGTTGTTCCATGCGCTGTACAATGACATAAAACGTTGCCGCGCCAACGATCAATAAAACAGCAAACACAATGGATAAAAGTGGAATAAGTCGGGATTTTTGTTCACGTTTTGGCAGTAAGTTAATTTCTACGAGCATATGCATTACCCTCTTTTAGTCCGAGTCCAATTGGTAAATAATAAGCAGGGTCGACCGAAAGCGGCAGCGTCAACGTTTCAACCGCGACATCAAGACGCTCTTGTAACAAAAGGGAAAATGTATGAACGAGCGGATGGTCCCCAGTAATGACGATGCGGGTAATTTGCGCCTTGCCTTGTTGTAATGAAAAACGGTAAAAGTTCATGACGCGCTCGAGTTCTTTATATACGTCCTCTAGCTGACGTTCAGGTTGACCTTCTTTTAACCACATCCATCCTTCATTCGTCTTTTCCCAAAACGTCCATTGGGCATCAAACGCTAACTGACGCGTGAATATTGGACGATGTTGATAAAATACGCTGACGTTTAACGACGATAAATCAAATTGAACGAATAAAAAGTGATCGACATCGTTCGCTAAATCAAATGTGTAAAATAAGCGATATAAGCTAAGCGGAGAAATATCTGCCACAATCGGTTTTAATTTGACTGCTTCAAATAGCTGTGCATATTGCATTACGTTTGCTTCTGGAGCTGCAAATAATAAAACGTGGAGCGCTTCTTTCGTTTTCTCAAGCACCGCATAATCAAATACCGCATCTTCAAACGGAAGTGGAATGGTCGCACCAATTTCCATAAATAAATAACTGCGTATGTCCTCATGCTCCATTTCTTTCGGTAACGGAATTTTACGAATGACGATAAGCGGATCAGGCACGAGAAAACGGACGCGACGACGTTTTATGTTCCACATATCGACACATTGCTCCATAATGTGAGCAAGTTGCTCTTCATCAGCAATTTTCCCGTCGCGCACAATCCCTTCTGGAAGCGGCCATTCCTCGCATGTATGCCATATGAGCGGTTGTTGTTGTTTTAACTCTACATAGCGAATGACGTGATCTTTTATGACAATGTTGCCCACTTTATTTTTCATTGAAAAAAGCCGCATAGTTTGTTCTCCTTACATCATAGCCTTTACATACATATCAATCATCGCTTCACCAAAAAAATAGGCGATCAGTGTACCAACAACAATGGCTGGTCCAAATGGCATCGGTTCGCCACGCTTCACACGCCCTATTGCCATGCCAATCAGACCAAACATCGTTCCAACGAACGTCGATAAAAAGAACGCTAAAACCGTTAATTTTACCCCAAGCGCCAAACCGATCACTGCAAATAGTTTAATATCTCCACCGCCCATTCCACCTTTACTCACAAGAGCAATAAGAAACAACATCATCAATCCAACAAAACTACCGAGCAAACTATCCCACCAAGGAGTAAGCGGCACGAGCCATATGCGCTCAATGAAAAGAAGTGGCGCAAAAAATAATAAAACACGGTCTGGAATAATCATATAATGCACATCAGAAACGAAAATAATAACGAATAAAGAAATGAGCGTCCAACTAACGGCTACTTCCGCTGACCAACCGACAAGAAATGGAGCGAGCGTAAACAATATAGCCGTGGACAGCTCAACGAACGGATAAACAAAGGAAATGCGCGCACAACACGCGCGACATTTCCCTTTTTGCAACATATACGAAACGACCGGAATTAACTCTAACGCTGTCAACGTTCGCTTACAAGATGGACAATGCGAACGCGGCGCAACAATCGACTCCCCTTTCGGCACCCTTAACCCAACAACATTATAAAAAGAGCCGAGAAGAAGACCGAGGACAAATGTAAAGATTATAATGTTACATCATCCCTTTTAACTTTACCTGGATCTTCATTATCAATGTGTTTTTTGTTATCTGATACTAGCGTCACTTTCCACACACCGTCATCTAAAACTACTTTTGAGGCAGTTTTATCATACTGACCGCCACCAGGCTTTTTGACAGATTCTAAGTACTTCTTTTCTTCTAAATATTTCAAAGTATACTCTGTTACTGTGCTATCTGCTGTATACGCTAGCCGTGCTGCATTTACCATTTGTTGTGCATTGGCAATGTGGGCATCTTTACGAGAGTTCTCGATTAATCCCCCAATACTTGGAATCGCAATGGCAGCAATGATCCCCAAAATAACGATCACTGCCAGCAATTCAATTAATGTTAAGCCTTTTTCATTACGGAAAAACTTTTTTACCAACTGAAATCCTCTCCTTCTCAATTTTTTATGTTCGTGAATAATTTTACAATATTTCAATGTAGTTGAAAAGTACTATTTTTTTATTGTTGAATATGATTAAATATATCGAACATAGGAACTAGAATAGATGTGACAATCGTCCCAACGACGCTAGCAAGCATCACAATCATCAACGGCTCGATTAATGATTTTAACCGATCCGTCGCCGCTTCGACTTCTGCTTCGTAAAAGTCAGCAACTTTCGCAAGCATCGCATCTAATGAACCTGTTTGTTCTCCAATCGCAATCATTTGCGTCACGAGCGGAGGAAAGACCCAATGTCGCTTCATCGGTTCCGTTAACGATTCTCCGCGCTCAAGCGCATTACGCGATGTGCGAATAACGCGAGCGACAACTTCATTTTCAACGACCGCTTCAACGATCGCAAGCGCTTGTAAAATAGGGACAGCACTTGAAAAGAGGGAACTTAATGTGCGCGTCATGCGAGCAAGCACTGCTTTTTGCATCATGCTCCCAAAAATCGGCATGCGCAACACCATGACATCTAAATAATATTTCGTCACTTTTTGTCTTTTTAATAAAAAAAGTAATCCGTATAGGCTAAACATGAGTAAAATAACGCCCCACCAGTACGTTTGCATCACTTCACTTGCACGTAGCACAAACTTCGTAATCGCTGGCAACTCCGCCCCGAAATCCGCAAACATCGAAACAAACGTCGGTACGACACTAACGAGCAAAAAGATGACAACGATGACAGCAATGATTCCAACAACAACAGGATATGCCAAAGCGGAAACAATTTTTTGGCGTGTCCGATGCACTTTTTCAAAATGATCCGCAAGCCTCTCAAGCGTTTCTTCCATACTTCCGCTCGCTTCTCCAGCCCGAATCATATTGATGACAAGCGGAGGAAAAATGTTTGGGTGATTAGTCATCGCTGTAGATAACAGTTGACCGCTTCTTAATTGTTCTTCAATATGCATCAGTGCTTTTTTTAACGCTTTGCTTTCTGTTTGTTCGGCTAAAATACGAGTGGCGTCAACAATCGTTACCCCTGCCTTTAAAAGCGTTGCAAATTGACGCAAATAAATGACGAAATGTTGTAGTTTGACGGGATTACCAAACGTAATTTCTTTTGTTAATGACGTCTGGGGGATTTCACGCACATCAATGACTTTTAATCGTTGTTCGCGCAGTCTCATCATGACATCTCGTCGCGACGAAGCAACGATCGTTCCTTTTTTTACCCCCCCGCGCACGTCGCGTGCTTCATAGCGAAATTGCGCCATATTTATCATCCTTCCTGCAAGTACGGCTCGACCGATTCTTTTGCGATCAATCCTTGCTGCACAAGCTCTTTAATGCTCGCCTCAAGCGTATGCATGCCAAGTGCGCGGTTTGTTTGCATGACGCTTGGAATTTGATGAATTTTCCCGTTGCGAATTAAATTGGCAACAGCTGCATTGTTGATTAAAATTTCTGTCGCCGCAATTCGCCCATTTTTTTGCGCGCGTGGAAATAATCGTTGTGAAATGATCGCAACTAAAACGGTCGCTAATTGAATACGAATTTGTGCTTGCTGTTCTGGTTGAAATACGTCAATGATTCGATCAATCGTCGCAGGCGCACTTGACGTATGGAGCGTACCGAATACGAGATGTCCTGTTTCTGCGGCGGTAATTGCTGTTTGAATCGTTTCTAAATCGCGCATTTCGCCGACTAAAATGACGTCCGGATCTTGCCGAAGTGCTGCCCGCAAACCGTTTGCGAAATTGTTCGTATCCGTCCCAACTTCGCGCTGATCGATGACACATCCCCCATGTTTATGCACATATTCAATAGGATCTTCAAGCGTAATAATATGTTTGCGCATCGTTTTATTCATATAGTCAATCATCGCGGCTAACGTCGTCGATTTTCCGCTTCCCGTTGGTCCTGTGACAAGAATGAGTCCTTGAGGTTTCGTTACCATCTTTTTCAATACATCTGGTAGTTGCAATTCGTCAAGCGTCGGAATTTTTGTCGGCACAATACGGATCGCAAGCGAAATGCAGCCTCGTTGTTTAAACACGTTAACACGAAAACGCGAAACGCCTGCGAGGCTATATGACAAATCTAACTCCCCGTTTTCTTCAAAATAAGACCACATCTTTTCAGGAACGATCGCTTTTGCCATTTGTTCCGTATCAGTTGGTGACAATACGTATTGCCCATATCGCTTCAAATCCCCATTAATGCGAAAAATAGGGGGAATACCGACCGTCAAATGAATATCAGATGCTTTTAATTCAAATGCAGTACGCAACATCGTATCTACTTTTTGTTTCATCTTCATCACCTTAGCCAATACTTACACGCAACACTTCTTCTGTTGTCGTCAGCCCTTGCTTTACTTTTAATAGACCATCATCAATTAAAAAAATCATTTTATTTTTTATTGCTAATTCACGTAATTTCGAAAGCGGTTCCCCATTTAAGATAACTTTTCTCATGTCATCAGACATGACCATTAACTCATGTAGCGCAATACGTCCTTTATATCCAGTCATATTGCACGTCGGACAGCCTCGACCGCGCATCACTTTCTCAATTTTCAAACCTCGCCGAGCAAAAATATCTATTTCTCTCTTCGTCGGTTCGTGTTCTGCTTGACAATCGCGGCAAACACGACGCACGAGACGTTGTGAAACCACTCCTGAAAGTGATGTCGCAACTAAAAACGGTTCAACGCCCATATCAATTAAACGAGCGACCGTGCTTAATGCATCGTTTGTATGCAACGTACTTAACACAAGATGCCCCGTTAAAGATGCACGAATTGCTACCTCCGCTGTTTCGCGATCACGAATCTCCCCGACCATAATAATGTTCGGGTCTTGCCGTAAAATAGAGCGCAATCCTTCTGCAAATGTCATCCCGACATTTGGATTCACTTGAATTTGGTTAACCCCCTCAAGCTGATATTCGACAGGATCTTCAATTGTAATAATGTTCACATGTTCACCGTTTAACCGATTTAAAGCTGCATAAAGTGTCGATGATTTTCCTGAACCCGTCGGTCCCGTAATTAATACGATGCCCGTCGGCTGCTCAATAAGTTGAATAAACCGTTGCAAGTTTACTTTATTAAATCCGAGTTTATTTAAATCATTTAATGCCGCACCTAAATCAAGCACGCGCATAACAATTTTTTCACCGTAAACCGTCGGCAACGTCGATACGCGCAAATCAATCGGATGAAAATCAATATTCATTTTAATGCGCCCATCTTGTGGAACGCGATGTTCTGTAATATCCATATTTGCTAAAATTTTAATACGTGCTGTTAACATCCCTTGCATATGTTTCGGCAACGCTCGTTCTGTACGTAAAATCCCGTCAATTCGGTAACGAATGACGACTTTCGTCTCATGGGGGTCGATATGAATATCGCTTGCTCGCTGTTCTACAGCCATTTGTAAAATTTGATTAACGAGCCGCACAATCGGTGAGTCGTCTTCGACAAGCTTCTCTTGTTCGCGGGACTCTTGTACCGATGCAATGTTTAAAAATTCTTCAACCGAATCATCAATATCGTAATATTTATTAATTGCCCGTAAAATATCATCTTTTGATGCGATCGCCACTTCAATATGAAAGCCGGTCGATAGACGCAAATCGTCAATCGCAAAAAAATCCATCGGGTCTGCCATAGCGACAAATAGCCGATCTCCTTCTTGCTTTAAAGGAATGAGCATATTGCGTTTCGCAAATTCTTTTGGTACAAGGTTCGTTAATTTTGGATCAATCGGATACCGATATAAGCTAACGTGTGGGATGCCGAGTTGAAACTCTAATACTTCAATTAATTGTTGTTCGGTAATGTACCCTCGTTGCAACAACGCGTCGCCTAACTTTTGTCCAGGCGCCTTTTCTTTTAACGTTTCTTCAAGCTGTTCTTTCGTAATGAGCCCTGCTTCAATTAACAAATCACCTAATCGTTTTCGTTCTTGCTTCTTCATGAGGTCTCATCCTCATTTCCTTTGATTTGCTCATTTTCATTTCCCCATATATCTTCTTGGTCTGTTGATTCTGTTGAAGGTGTTTCGTTTCGTGTTGATGATTCATTTGTTGTTGGTGTCTCACTGGTCTCAGAACGTAATCCACGCACTTCGACGCGATGAGTTGGCGGGTAAAAATCTTCCGAAACGAGAACCGTTTCAACTAACATGCGGTTGCGATCGTACACTTCTTTATATAAGCGAATTAGCATTCCTTTTTTTCCTTCTTCTTTTATTCGCTTTTCGTTCGGCTTCATCAATGCACTATATTGTACAATTGTTTTCGGATCATAGTACTCAATAGGATCTGTTTTTAATACATATTGATGTATAAATGGGGCACCGATCAAAGACGCTCTCATGGCATTCCCTCCGATCACCCATTCAAAAGTGTATGACCGATCGTTTGGATTGAAGAAAACAAAATCTTTTTTGTCTTGTTCAACAGCCGCTTCAAATCCTGCTTTGACTCCGTTTGGTAATACGGTGCTCGTATGTCGTTCAACAATTTCAAAGTTCGTCGGTACAATCGCTTCATATAAAACTGACGCAAATAACGTCATGGCTTCTTTTGATAAACTTATTTCTTGTTTTTTGAAAAAGTCCAAAACAGAAAATATTTGCTTTGGCTCAATAACCATTGTTGTTGCTGGAATTGTACGAAGCTCTTCGTGTAAAGGAATAACAGCTTGCGACAATATTGTTTGTTTTTGCATGTCTTTCCGAACGTATTGAACAAGCGATAGTTGAGTAGATGTAAGTGAGGCAGCTGCTTGTTCCAATTGAGTTTTTACCTTTTCCACATCAATCAAGTCGCTTGATGCACCAATAGAAGAAATGGCATCCTGCAATGCTTTGGCATCAATAGAAACGAGGAGAGGGGCGTGCTTCCCGCTCACCGCCTGTTTCATGCTCTCCTCAATACGAAACGTAAAATGTTTCGTTTGTACCGTTACTTTCTTTCCTTCTAGTACAAGCCCCATCTTTGCTGATTGCTTCCACTCGTTCACTTTTTGACTCATGAGTTCACGCGCTTCTTCATATGAACGATGAGATACGTCAATCGGTCCGATCATCGTTCCTTCAGCAAATTTGTCTCCGCTAACAAACGACTCGTACGCCCACGTTGCCAATTTTGTACTAGCAAGTAAATATGAAACGGTAATAAGCAGAGTAAAAAATATTTTAAATGAACCCATTTGGCGCACAGGATACGCCTCCTTACTCAACATTCATAGATAATTCAATGACAACATCTGGTCCTTCTTCTTGCACGCGCATGACGTCTTCTTTCGTTAAAATCGTATCTTTTGAAATGAGCACTTGACCATTTGTGTCAAAAATATCTTTTAATACTCGCTTTCCTGTTAACATGTCGATTTGTTTTTGACGTAATTCATCAAGCTCATTTTCAAATGACTTTGGCGCAATTTGTTCTATGTGCGGTTGTACTTGTGTTCCCTTTAGCGACAATAACGCATCAACATCGGAAACAAGCGTTTGTTGCGCATCTTCATGAACGATCAATAAATCTTTTCCATATGTAATGACATGATCAGCACGAACGACGCGGGAGTCGTTGCCAATTTGTACTTCAATACCTGTAATTTCTCCCGTTTCTTCATCAAAATAAAATTCTGTCGCTTCTCCAAGCAATTGTCCTTTTCTCGTCATCACTTTCGCTTGTTTAATCGCGATTTTTTTATTGACAAGCTCATTCGCAATAGGAATGACATTTAAATCGAGAACAACTCTTTCTTCTTCAACCGTTACAGCAAATTCCCCAACACCGATGATATGACGAAATGGAATCGACTTCATACTAATTTCGCAGTTTTCTTGGTCAACAATTAAAAATTCGACTGTTCCTTTTTCTGGGTTTATGACAAGCGACTTCACTTGTCCAAGTTGAACCCCGGTTTGAATGCTAATGACTGGAAGACCCATAACTTGTGCACTACTTTTCATTTTTTCCACCCCATTTTTTGTTCAGCGTAATGAATCATGTGTGCTAATTGTTGTTGAATGATTGGATAAGACTCATATTGCCCATACAATTGTTTCGCCACATCATATAACTTTTCATATTGTTTCGAAGCAACGTAATGCTCCATTAACACATTCGCAAACGCATAATAATCTTGTTCATGTAAACGAGGATGTAAATGTTTATAAATCAACTGTTCATACTCCTCGTCAGATAACAACGGACGCATGGTGTATAAAGAAGCGAGTAAATTTTTCATGAACGGTTTTGGAAGCATACGTATCGCTTCATCACCTTTTTCTATCGCTATTGTTTCACTATATGCAGACGGTTCTTCGTCCACATACACGATGGCTTTTTCGACAATCGGTATGCTTTCCGCTTCATCTTGCTGTTTTTCACCAATAGCATCTCCTCCGATGACTGGAATCATTTCCATCTCATTTTGCTTTTCATCTACTATGCCATCATCTTCTATAACTGTCTCCACTTCATTTTTCTCATCGACAAAACGATCTGTCATCTCGTCAACAACAACAAGCTCGTCCATCTTAAGCAACTCATTTTCTTCTGTTTCAACCAGCTCATCGTTTTCTTCAGCTAACAAATTAACCCATCGCTCATCGTCCATCTCATGATGTTCGTTATTTACATCTGTACCGTCATTGTCCACTATATGTAGCGGCTCAATGACATCGTCCATTTCAGCTAACGATTCAATGATATGATCGTATTCATTATTGCGAAGCGGCTCAACGGAAACATGTTGTTCAACTTCTTCTGGCCCGTTACTTTCAAGCCACTCGAATTCCATTTCTTCCGTTTGTTCTTGTTGGGGGTCACGTTCTTCTTCCTGCTTTTCTTCTACCACTTCTTTGATCATAAATATCGGTTCTTCGTTTTGCTCATCTTCTACATCGTTCACTACAATTAAATCGTGCTCATGAATACGTGCATAAAATAAATGACCGAGCTTTTGTTCAAGTAAATATGTGCTAGCAATCACTAAAAGTAAAAGAAATAATGCCGCCTGCCAAAGCGGAAATTGTTTTACGACGATCATCCCAAAAATACTTAATAAAAAAGCAAAAATTAATAAAAAAGCAACTCCTTTTTTTGTCCATCCAAAAGACAACCTTATATAAACAGGAATTAATGTGAGGAAAAAAAACGCAAAAAATAGATATAACAATTCGTTCCACCTCCTATTCATCAAAAAATAATATAACAATTAATCTACGACATATTGTATAATAAAATTATGTATTTTAAAAGAAGGGGAAGGAAAATGTGTAAAAAGAAAATGAATATTTTTTGTGATAAACATGGTTTTACGTTAATTGAAGTACTATTATCCATTGTTATTTTATCATTTGTTGTGAGCGGCATGTTCATGTTTTTCAATAATGCGATGACATACACAGCGTATAGCCAATCAAAAACCGTTGCCGTTAATATCGCTCGTGGTGTTATTCATTATATGGAACGTCTCGATTTCCAAACGATCAATACGTATGTTCATGACCATATGACAGAACAAACACCGTTTATACGCTTCGATGCTTCGTCATGTTCCAATACATCATTATTTCCTAATAAAGACGTATGTCAAGCTGTTTTTGCACCGACGGTTAACAACATAACATATGACGAAGAAGACGTACAAGCTTGGTTAATTCCATACGATCAAGCCATATGGTCAAACATAAAAACAAACCCGCCAAGCGAATTTCCTGACCCTTTAAAACAAACGATTCAAAACGAGAAAGATATAAAAGAAAATGTAAGCGACTATTTACTTCGTTTATATGTCACTGTCCGTTCAAATAACGAAGTGATCGTATTAAAAGGGGTGATCGCCAATGAAAGTATTCGCTAATGAACGAGGACTAACGCTTATTGAACTACTTGTCGGTTTAGCGATCACATCGATTATTGCTGCTTCTGCATATGGCGTATTTACAGCCGGAACGAAGGCGTATAAACGGATTGGCATTGAAAGTCAATTGCGAAGTGAAGCAGATATATTGATGACAACGATTTTTAACGAACTATACGCCCTCGCGCCAGACGGATTAAACAAAAATGAATCAAACGAACATACATTGACGTTTGTCAATCACGTAAAAAAAGAAATTGATACAAATACAGGTCTTGTCGAAGAAAAAGAACAAGAAGGACAAACGTTACAAATTAAAATAGATGAGGCAACGGGAACATTACAAATAAATGATAAACAAATCACATCAAGTAATTTACGCATCGTCCCAGAACAATCAACGTTCACTTATACGTGCGTACAAGAACAACAAAATGTATGTAAAAGCGGTGTCATTTCCATTCGTTTATCTGTTCAAGACAATGATCATCGCCATCCGGGCGATCCGTTATATATTGAACCGTTTACATTGCAATCACAATTCGGATTTTAAGGGGGGAAGAGAGGTGAACGAGAAAGGATATAGCCTTGTGCTCGTTATGTTGACAGTCACTGTCTTTTTTATTATTGGATTTACGATTTTATCCGTCAGCATATATCAAGCAAAATTTACTCAAGTACGCGTAGAAGATGTCACATCGCTTCACGATGCCGTCAAAAACGTAGAAGAAACGGTTGCTGAGCTGAAAGCGAAAGTCGAACAGTTAACGTTATCAACCCCAACGCAGCTGGATCTCGATTTAGGAAATGCACAAGCTGGTTTTTTGAGTGAACTCATAAAACGCCATAGCGTCACAATTGAAGATATCACCGATGCAAAAGGAATCGTGCGTAATAAATTATTTACACGCGTTTTTCGTATATCTGCCCCATATGGAAGCAAAACGGTCACACGTGAAGTCATTATTACGAACGCACCGAGCTTTTTAAAATATGCCCTTGGTTCGCGTGAAAATGTTACGTTAAATGGCGGAGCATATATTGACGGCAATATATACACGGGAAAAGATATATATGTCACAAACGTTGCTAACTATATTTACAACTCGACGCTTTATTCCGTACAAACAACATTCCCAACGACGAGTGAAAAAAGTATATTGTTTGTTGAAGGCAACCGCTATGCGTGCGATCATGGAAATGGAGCGAGAAGTTGTTACACCATATCAACTGCATTTACAAAAAACATGAATGATTTTACAGCACATTCACTATCGTTCCAATATCAAGGACCGAGCGTTCAAAAAGAGCAAGATGACTTTATTGACGTAAATTTTGATTTGACATTAAAAGACAAACTACTATCAGCGGCCGGCATTGATGGATTTGATCCGAGTAAACAAGCGCAATATCAAAGTCTTATTTCTTTACCATTATCCGAGCTTGTCGAACAAATAAAATCGTCATTTGCGACTGTTGTCGTTAATGACCCTATCGATTTACCAACCGCATTAGAAGGCGCGATTGCCAGTGGAAAATCCATTTTCCTTGATACAAGTACCGTCCCGTATTTTGATATTACGTCGTTAACTTTAAATGACGGGCAATGGTTCATTGTAAACGGTGACTTGACTTTAGAAAATGCAGGGAGTTTACCTTTACAAATGAAAGGAAATATTATTGTGCTCGGCAATTTAACGATTACAGGACAAGTGGCGTTCGATTCTACCGTATACGTCAATGGAAATACGTCCATTTACAATACGACAATTAGCGGCTTAAATGGGAAAGAAGTTGTGTTACTCACAAAAGGCGAGCTAGAAATTGCTCGTGTCAATGAATTTACAAACCATTTTTCATTCACAACACCAAACTTAAAAGGATTTTTCTATACAGACAGCAACGCAGTAATTTATGCTGTCGGATCATATATAAATATTGAAGGGGGGCTATTTGCTCGTGGCAACAACTCCATGATTCCGTACACAGATGAAAACGGGTTGATCGTTAATACGTATCGTGGTGAAACGAGTGATAGCGGAACAAATCTTTCGTTCCAAATGCCTATTTCATCTGAAGAAGAACAAAAGCAGTACGCTCGTTTTGTTGTGAAACATAATAAAGATGTGTTTATTAACCGCGGTCTCGGATTGCCGCTTGTTAAACAACTCGCCGTTATCGTTGATGAAATACGCGTACAATGAAAAAAGGAGCTACTTGGCTCCTTTTTCCTTTAGCTGCTTTATAATGTTTTCGTGTTTCCAATATTGTGCGAGGGAAAGTGCGGTGTTGCCAGTGTTGTCTCTCACATGCACATCAGCTCCGTAGCGAAGCAAGAGCGTCATTAATTCATCATAACCATACTCGGCTGCAACCATTAATGGCGTTTTTCCGATATTTGTTTTCGCATCCACCTTTGCTTTTTTCTCTAATAAATATGTGGCTACATCAATAAAATTTCGTTCAACTGCTTTATATAGCGGGGTTTCACCAACTTGATTTGCGATCTCTACATTTGCGCCATGTTCATACAAAAAGCGAACAACATCTACATTTCCCGCCTGCACCGCAAGCAATAAAGGCGTTTCACCATATTTATTTACCGCATTGACGTCAACGTCGTATTGACAAACGAGCTGTACAAGAGCAAGATTCCCGCTCCCTGCCGCAATATGCAAGGGAGTATTATGTTGTTTATCTTTTTCACGAACCGTTTGTTCATTTACGATTTGTTTTACGATTTCTATATTTTCTTCATTTCCTTGGGCTAAAGATGAAGCAAGTGCAAAATGTAGGGGAGGAAGCGGCATAACAGCCGACTTTCCTCCGACTTTTAATAGTTGTGCTGCAATATCGCGCTGACCGGTACGCATCGCCACATCAAGCGGTGTTTCATGTTTTATTTTAAAATTAATATTTTTTTCTTTTTCCATATAGTCGCGCACCGCTTGAATGTTTCCTTGCTCAATCGCCCGGATAAATTTTTGTTGTTTTTCTTCTTGCGACGGAAAGCACCCACTTAACAAGCTGATGATGACAAATAGCGTCATCACTTTTTTCATACGTGTTCACATCCTTCGTTAGTACAACCAGCCGTTTTTATTTCCGCCTTTCGTTGGGTCTGTCGCATGTTCAACGACGCGAATGACCGTTGATGCCGTCCACGTTTTACCGTTTTCATCGGTCAATTTTACCGTTAACGGTGTTTCACCGAGACGTTTTCCTGTCACATTTCCGCTATCATCTACTAAAGCATAATAACTATTCTCGATAGCAAAAGAACGATCCACAATTTTTGTTGTCGCATTTGCTGGAATTGGTACAATGTACGGTAATACATTGATCGTTTTTCCTTTTTGTACAACTAATGTGGATGGAAGCGAAATACCTGTTAACGGTGAGCCAACATGAATAACGGCTGTTCCAATGACACCGTTATGCGCTTGCGCGGTAATTGTCACTTGTCCTGTGCTCACACCTGTAACCTTGCCATTTTCATCAACCGAAGCGATATTCGGATTCGATGACTGCCATGTAATCGTCTTATACGTCGCATTATTTGGTGCAACTGTTGCTGTGAGCGTAGTTGTTTCGCCGATATTTATATTCGCAACTGTTGGCGATACAATAACGGCAGTTACTGGGATCGCTTGAACGGTGACAGTAATCGTCTTTTCAATGAGCTCGTCATTTCTGTTAAACGCTTGAATAGTTAGCGTTGTTACTCCTTCTTTTAATCCGGTAATTGTGCCGTTTGCACCGTTAATTTCAGCATACAAACTATTTCCTAGTGAATAAGATACGGCTTTTTTCGCATCTGCAGGTGATACGTTTATTGGAATTGGAATCGTTTCACCAACATGAACAGTAAAATCGTTTATTGTCATCGAATCAACCGGGATGCGTACAATCACTGTCATCGTTGCTGTCTTTACGTTACCGAACACATCTTTTACCCGCGCTGTTACTTGCGCCGTTCCTTCTTGTACTGCGGTAATGGCGCCGTTTTGATCGATTGAAATGATTTGTCCGTTACTGTTTTCGCTCCACTCCACTGAGGCGATCGTTGCTTCTTGTGGCAAAACGTTTAATAATAAACGCGCATTTTTCGGCACGCCACGATTTACAAACATCGTACTTGGTAGCGTGACATCTGTAATTTTGTAGTCAGAAACAAACGACAAAGCATTAAATGACAAATTGACGACTTGCGTATTAATATCTTTATACGTCAATTTTGCTTGCGATAGTGAAAACGTTCCTTTTGTCATTGGCTTTACTTGAATGGCGAACGTTTGCGGTTCAGCTACATACGTTGTTCCTGATTTTACAAACGAAATGTCTGGCAACATTCCTTTAATTGTATATCCTTCTGTGATTGTCCCTTGTTTTGTAAATCCATTCGGTAAAGAAACGACCTCAATACCTGCCGGCAATTTTTCTTCAAACGCCATGTTCGTTACTTTTAACAACGTATTCGTTAATAATGACAACGGTTTTGGTGTGAGTGTATATTGTATCGTCACCGGCTCATGAACTGGAGCGAGCGTTTTTGAAATTGTTCGACTGACTTCAATGTTTGCCGATACTCTTTCAATGATCACTTGAAATTCTTTCGTTACTTTTGCTCCACGTGCGTCTGTTGCTTCAATTTTTATTTTCGCTGTTCCACCGTTTGGCATATTGTGCGGAAGCGATTGAATAATCGTTGTGCCGTTTGGTACGTTGTTTTGTGCATACACTTCTTGATCGTTTAACCACACTTTCGTAGAAAACGTTCGGTCGACTAAATCTAAATCTTCTACTTTATACGATAGTTCAATCGGCTGATTGCTCGGAATTTTTTCGTTTTCTTTCGGTGTGATAACCGTTAATTGTGGTGCATGATTCGATCCGAAAAACGCACGGTACATCGTATTGACGAATAGTTTTTGTTCATCTTCTGGAAATGCTGCTGTTGTCCCTACATGCCCTGTTCCTGAATATGTGACGTTTCCATTAGAGTACGTATAATAATGGTTCCAACTATCATATACATCACGAGGAGATCCGTCAATATTGTACCAAGGGATTACACTCTCATTTTCTAAATTAAGTGTATAATATTGGTTGTGCGTTGTTGCAATTGTAATGTTATCACCTAATGCAAATGGATAGTTTGTCATTAAACCGCTATTCACTTGTTTTGTACTTGTCGATGCATTTGGTGCCCCGTTTCCTAAATCCGTTTGCGGTTGAATTTGTTGCACAATCGGACCGAATTCATTTACCCATACGTTATTTGCTCCAAACATCACATCATGTGTAAACATGACGCTTTGACCAGATTGAATAAAGTTTTTGACGGATTGAACGGTATTTTGATTTAAAGAAATAACAGAACCACATCCGTTATAACAATCTGCAAAACCAAAAATAATCATATCATATTTTCCATTAATGACTTCATGTGAATAATTTGGTTCGTACACCTTGCTTTTTTGAAAATCTGCTAATGTTGTTACGTCAATATTAATATGATATTCATTTGTACGACTTAAAAAACTCGGATTCATATTTTTCGTATTTAATAAAGAACTTGCATCGTTCCCTTTGCGAATTTGTAATACTTTAATATTTGCAACAACGTCTTGAAACTTCACAAACCCTTTTTCATAATCTTTTAACGCGCTTGTTTCATCAACAATTTCTACTTTCCAATAACGTGGTCCAGAATAGCCAGCTGGAAGGGTGTACGAAATCGTTCCTGTTGCTCCTTGCACTTGCTTTGATGCAACAATTTCTTCACTCGTATATTTGTCGTTAAAATCAGAGTCGATATACAAGTTGACAGTCAATAATTTATTTTGAAATTGTGTATAATTCGTAATTTGATATACAAATGACAACGTATCTCCTTTTGTATACACCTGTGTCGAAGACGGGGCATTTGTGAGCACAAAATGAGGACGTTTCGTGCCATTTGTCGCAAAATAGTTTTTCATGTTCGTATTCGTTGTAAAGAAAATGACGTTTGTTTTTGACTTCCATGCATTGGATTGAGAGTAACTATACAATTTACTTGTCGGATACTTTTTTACGCTGCTGTCATGAAGAAAAACAGGCAATCCTTTGTCAATATAAAATTGTTTGATTTGTCCAGCTTTCAAATCTGTCACATCGTTTAAAATATTCGTCGTATTATGCGATGCACTTCTATTGCTGCTCGTTGTCATGCCTAGTTTTGTCGGGTTATAATCGCCACTCGAAATCACAATGGCATCGTATTTACCGTCTAATTCATCACGCAAAGCAACAAAACGTTTCATCGTCATCGTCGTCACTTGTATATTCGATGTACTTCCTAATTCTTGTTTTAATGGCGATGAGGATAATTGACTAGCATGGCTGACAATTTCAAGCACGTTGTATGTGATATTGTCATTCGCACGCACAGCAGTAGCAGGAACAAACAATGGAACGAGTAAAAGAAGCGTTAAAAACACCGAAACAGCCCTTTTCACCTATCTCTCCCCCTTTCAAAAATCATACTTTTTATCTATTATACCAGCAATTTTCGTCCTAGTGGTATTTATTTTTTATAAAATTTCGCACGTTTGAGATGAAATAAAGTGAACCTGTAATTAAAATAATATCATATTTGGCGACTTGTTTCCGTTTCTCTTTTAACCATTGTTTCCAATCATTTGTCCATTGCACGTTCGGATGCGTCGCCTGTTCCGCAAGTTGCTTGGCGGAAAGGGCGCGTGGAAAGTCAAACGTTGTAAACGTCATTGTTTCGGCAATCGATTGTAGCTTTCGAATCATCGCTGCAACTGGTTTATCGCCTAACGCTGTAAAAAGGACATGCACACGATGGTTCGGATAATGAGCGTTCATTGTCGCCACCAGGCTATCGATTCCTTCTTCGTTATGCGCCCCATCAATAATAATAAGTGGGCGATCGTTCATCTTTTCAAATCGTCCGAGCCACTCGGCTTTCCGAATGCCGTTATACATATGTTCTCGCTCAATCAAAAACGAATAATACGTGCGTAAATAATCAGCCGCCATTAGCGCAAGTGCTGCGTTTTTCACTTGATGCCCGCCAAACATCTCCGTCGTTACATCATGATATGTCGTAAACGGTGTTTGTAATGAAAACCGTTCCCCATTCGTCGTTGGTTCATGAGCGAAAACGGTAAAATCGCGACCGAGCGCATATACTTTCGAACGTACAGATGCTGCTTTTTCCTCTACAACCCGTACAGCTTCAGGCTGGTCGATGGCGGTGACGACCGGGATCCCCGCTTTTATAATTCCCGCTTTTTCAAACGCAATTTGTTCAAGTGTATTCCCTAATATATGTATATGATCGTAACCGACATTTGTAATCACCGATAAGAGCGGATAAATGACGTTCGTCGAATCTAAACGGCCACCAAGTCCTACTTCAAAAATGACGACGTCTTGTACGTTCATTTTTCCAAAATAATAGAGCGCCATAGCCGTAATGACTTCAAATTCGGTCGGACCACCTAATTCCGTCTGTTCTAGCTCTTCTGCCAAAGGCTGAATGACTTGGACGAGTTTCATTAAATCAACGTCACAAATCGGTTGCCCATTGATGCTAATGCGTTCATTAAATTGTTCAACATAAGGCGATGTAAACGTTCCGACACGATACCCTGCTTCTTGTAATATATGACGTAAAAAACAAACGGTTGAACCTTTTCCATTCGTTCCACCAACATGTATTGCTTTTATGCGGCGTTGTGGATGACCGAGTTTTTCCATCATCCATTCCATTCGTTTCAACCCCGGTTTTACGCCTAATGATAAACGACTATGAATCCAATCAATTGCTTCTTTATATGTGCCAACCATGAAAAATCCCTCCTGTGCAAAATGAAAGACGAACCCAAAGTGGATTCGTCTTCATCATAAAACTATTGCTTTAATTGTGCAAGACGGGCGCGAACAGCTTCACGTTTTTCTATATAGTCGCGCTCTTTTTTCCGCTCCTCTTCGATAACGTGCGCTGGCGCTTTCGCTAAAAAGCCTTCATTGCTTAATTTCTTTTGCACACGCTCGACTTCTTGATCGAGTTTTTGTAACTCTTTTTCGAGGCGTTTCACTTCTTCTTCAATATTAATTAATCCTTCAAGCGGCAAACTGAGTTCCGCGCCTGTCACAACAGCTGTCATCGCTTTTTCAACAGTTGGAATCGCTGTGCCAATCACAAGTTCACTTGGATTGCAGAAACGCTCAATATATGAGCGATTTTTCTCAAGCGTTGCTGCAATTTGCTCATCTTTCGCTTTAATGTGCAACGTAATTGGCTTGCTTAACGGTGTGTTCACTTCAGCGCGAATGTTACGCACCGCGCGAATGATATCAACAAGCAAACGCATTTGTTCAGCTGCTTCATGATTGCTTAGTTCAGGACGAACTTGCGGCCACGGAGCAACTGTAATCGACTCTCCTTCATGCGGAAGCTGTTGCCAAATTTCTTCCGTCACAAACGGCATAAACGGATGAAGGAGGCGCATTGTTTGATCAAGCACATAAGCGAGCACTGAGCGCGTCGTCTTTTTCGCTTGTTCATCTTCACCGTATAACGGTAATTTCGCCATCTCAATATACCAATCGCATAAATCATCCCAAATAAAGTTATATAACACGCGGCCGACTTCGCCAAACTCGTATTTATCTGCAAGTTTTGTCACCGTCTCGATCGTTTCGTTTAAGCGCGTTAAAATCCAATGATCGGCAACCGTTTTTTCACCGTTTAAATCGATGTCATCATACGTGAATCCTTCCATGTTCATAAGCGCAAAACGAGACGCATTCCAAATTTTATTGACGAAGTTCCATGTCGCTTCGACCTTTTCTGTGCTAAAGCGCAAGTCTTGCCCCGGCGCGCTTCCTGTCGCTAAGAAATAGCGAAGCGAATCCGCACCGTACTGATCGATCACATCCATCGGATCGACGCCATTGCCAAGCGATTTACTCATTTTTCGTCCTTGCGCATCACGCACTAATCCGTGAATAAGTACATCTTTAAATGGACGTTTTCCAGTAAACTCTAACGCTTGGAAAATCATGCGCGATACCCAGAAGAAAATAATGTCATAGCCTGTCACGAGCACATCTGTTGGGTAATAGCGATGATAATCTGCCGATGTTTCATCTGGCCAACCCATCGTCGAAAACGGCCAAAGCGCAGAGCTGAACCACGTATCTAATACATCTGGATCTTGCTCCCAATTTTCGATATCTGCTGGTGGCTCGTGGTCTACATACACTTCGCCCGTTTCTTTATGGTACCATGCTGGAATGCGATGTCCCCACCAAAGCTGACGGGAAATGCACCAGTCACGAATATTTTCCATCCAATGTAAGTATGTTTTTTCGAATCGTTCCGGAACGAAATTTACTTTTCCTTCGGTTTTTTGTAGTTCGATGGCAGCTTCAGCAAGCGGCTTCATTTTCACAAACCATTGCGTCGATAAATACGGTTCAACGACTGCACCGCTACGCTCACTATGACCGACTGCATGCATATGTTCTTCAATTTTAAATAGCACGCCTTGTTCTTGTAAATCTTTCACAATTTGTTTACGGCATTCGAAACGATCAAGTCCCTTATATTGAAGGGCGTTGTCGTTCATTGTACCGTCTTCGTTCATCACAAGAATGCGCGGCAAGTTGTGACGGTTGCCGATTTCAAAGTCGTTTGGATCGTGTGCTGGTGTAATTTTGACCGCCCCTGAACCGAACGACATATCGACGTATTCATCACCAACAATCGGAATTTCGCGACCAACGATCGGTAAAATGACTGTTTTTCCGATAAGGTGTTTGTAACGCTCATCTTCCGGATGAACTGCAACTGCTGTATCGCCAAGCATCGTTTCCGGACGCGTCGTTGCCACTTCAATATAGCCAGAACCGTCCGCAAGCGGATAACGCATATGGTATAGCGCACCTTGCACATCTTTGTATACTACTTCAATGTCCGATAGCGCTGTTTTCGTCACCGGATCCCAGTTAATAATATATTCGCCGCGGTAAATGAGCCCTTTTTTATATAACGAAACGAATACTTCCCGCACTGCTTTTGATAGCCCTTCATCAAGCGTGAAGCGCTCGCGCGTATAATCGAGCCCAAGACCGAGCTTCGCCCATTGCGAACGAATATGTCCCGCATATTCTTCTTTCCACTTCCATGTTTCTTCTACAAATCGTTCACGCCCTAAATCGTAGCGTGTTTTTCCTTCATGACGAAGCTTTTCTTCTACTTTCGCTTGCGTCGCAATTCCCGCATGGTCCATGCCCGGAAGCCATAACACGTCGTACCCTTGCATGCGCTTCATGCGTGTAATAATGTCTTGCAACGTCGTATCCCATGCATGTCCTAAATGAAGTTTTCCTGTCACATTTGGCGGTGGAATGACGATCGTAAATGGCTTTTTCGTTTCATCGCTTGTTGCTTCAAAAAACTTCCCTTTTAACCACCATTCATAACGGTTTGCCTCGACAGCACGGTGGTCATATTTTGGCGGTAACATAAAAATCCCTCCTTCACTAAAATAAAAAACTCCCTTCATCCGAAAAGGACGAAAGGAGACTCTTTCGCGGTACCACCTTTTTTCTTAAGCAATGCTTAAGCTCTCAAATCGATAACGGCGATGCACCGGCTTCTTCTACTGTCATTCAAAGAAGCAGCTCTAGGGCGACCTTCCGACGACCACAAACCTAGGAAATCTCGCAGCTATTGATTCCCCTCTCTGCAAGGCGGGTTACGCCGTACTCTTCCCTATCTTCGCTTTTTTCTATTCATACATAATACTATATAAAAATCATACGAATCGTCAATAAGGTTTGCCACATTTTCACTCCTTTATACATATGATAAAAAAGAAAAGCTCCTCGAAGGAGCGAAACATGTAAAAAGGATGTGAGCATATGCGTAAACGTTACAATCCGTACGCTTGGCCACCGTGGCTTAGAAAACTTCGCTTAATTGCTGAACAATGCATCATTCCGATTACTGTTGTTCAAGCGATCCGTACCGTTTTATTTCCAACAACAATCGATGTCATTTTACTCGCTATTTTTATCTTTCTTTCATTCGCTTTACATTACGATTGGATTTGATTTGTTTCCTTTTCTTCCCACTTTCCGATGACATATTCAATGTTTTTCATTTGCCAATACGCTCGTTGCCAAGCAGTTGTCATTTGTAGATGATGTCGCTGTTGTTCGTACTGATGAATGAGATGAACAAACCGATGTGGATCCACAAGTAAATGAAAAAATAAAAGTCGTTCATCTTCTTCAAGCGCTAATGTTTGTTCATATTGTGAAAGCCAATGTACAGCGTCATCACATATCATCGGATACGTATGCAAATATTGTCGGAAAAATAAAAGTAAATCATGAAATGGAGGCGCCCAGCGCGCTTGTTCAAAGCTAATAAAATACGATGTTCCGTCGTCTCGTTCGACATAATGTTGAAACGACGGGCGACCGTGAATATAACAAATGCGAACCGTCTTTTTCTCCCGCATTCGCTCGCGCCACTCATTTAACGTATGTTCAGAAAATGCAATGGCGCGCATGACGTCAAGAAAATGGGTGCAGCATTGTAATTGAAACGGAGACATATACCATTGTTTTTCACATGTTTCTATATAATGAGTCAATGTTTTTTTAGCGTTCTCAAGGGAAAGTTTGCGTTCTTCGTAATACCGCTCGATTTCTGTTTCTGTCGTTTGCATTTCTTTTAACGAATGTTTATGCCATCGCGCCAAATCGTGAAAAAATGACGATGTTGGATCCGTTTTTTCTTTTAACCAAGGCATCATATAATACCATTGCCCATCTCGCTTTTTCGTTTCGTAAATCGGAATGGCAAGCGGGATGCGTAAGCGATGAGCTTGATCGATCGCCTGCCAATGTGCTAAAGATTTCATTCGTTTAAGCGCATATGTTCCTTTTATTGTTTTCCATTTTTCCACATTCTTCTGTTTTTGCACCGTTTTCATCGCCATGCAACCCTTTTACACTTTGCTTGGCGTTGGAATGTATAACAACTGGCCTTCGTGTATATCCGCACCGCTCTCTAAATGGTTTGTACGCAACAACTGTTGGACAGAGACATCGTATCGCTCGGCAATCTTGTCCAACGAATCACCTTGTTGGACAATACAAATTTTCAAACGTGCAAACGCCTGTTCTTCATTTTTGCCGAATAGCTTTGTTAAGTACAAGGCGTTTTCATTTCGTTTTTCGTTCGTATCTCTCCCTTTCATTTCAAGTTGGAACGATTGTTTTTCCTCTTTTTGTTCTTCAGCTCGTTTATCTTCATGTTGCTCATCATCTAATAGCTGTTGTTCAACATGATTACTTTCTTCATGAAACATATAAAACGGTGGAACGTTGACGATACTTCCTTGATCCTCTTCCGTTTCTTCCTGTTGATATACTTCTTCTCTTGCGACCACTTCAAACGGTTCGAAATCGTCTACATTGTATGGCTCCCATTCATCATCTTGGCGATCATCGTCCATTTGAATACCATGAATGGCCACTTCCGCAATAAGACGTAATTCATGTTGCCTTAAATCATAATCAAATGATTCAATCAATACATATACTTGTTCGAGGTCGTCAATTCGCTCTTTCGGTACGGTGACGTCAATCGGAAATTGATGCAAAAATTCACCAACTTGTTCATCGTTTATACGGACATGCTCAACGTAGCGAACGGCTTCAACCGATAGATCGTCCTCTCCATCTTCTTCCCGTTTCGCATACTCCCCTGACAGTTCCAACACCCCGCGAATATACACATAATCTTCTTGTTCCTCAATCGTAATGGTTGGTTGTAGCGAAATCGATAATAACTGATCAACGTGATGTTCACGCCGAAAGGCAATCGCTTCTTCAATTGAAAAACGCAACATGCTCATCTCTCCTTCAACGTCCAAGTCATTTCACATTACTATGATTATGAAGTGGAAAAAAGAAGTATGCATAAAAAAAGCGATGCCTTATAGGCAATCGCTAATTTTCGCAAACGCACGGCGCGCCGCTTCAATTGTCTTTTCGATATCTTCATCGGTATGTGCAGTCGATAAAAACATGCCTTCAAACTGCGACGGTGGCAAGAAAATGCCTTCGTTCGCCATTTCTTGATAATAACGAGCAAATAAGTCTAAATCGGATGTTTTCGCTGTTTCGTAATTGATGACACGCTCATTTGTAAAGAACATGCCGATCATCGAACCAGCTTGGTTAATCGTATGTGGAATGTTATATGCTTTTGCCGCTTCGCTTAATCCTTCCGCTAAGCGATTCGCTTTTTTCTTAAACTGCTCATACGTTTCTGGCGTCAACTGACGCAACGTTTCATACCCTGCTGTCATCGCCATCGGATTTCCTGATAACGTACCCGCTTGATAAATCGGACCGCTCGGCGCAATTTTCTCCATAATATCAGCCCGACCACCATACGCACCGACTGGTAGCCCACCACCGATGACTTTTCCAAGACATGTTAAATCAGGGGTGACACCGTAATATCCTTGGCCGCTATAATAGTCAACACGGAAACATGTCATCACTTCATCAAAAATAAGAAGCGCACCGTATTCGTTCGTCACATCCCGTAAACCTTGTAAGAAGCCTGGCTCTGGCGGAACGACTCCCATGTTTCCTGCAACAGGTTCGACAATAACTGCCGCAATATCTTTACCGAACTTTTCAAACGCATATCGCACACTTTGTAAGTCGTTGTACGGTACAGTAATCGTATGTTGGGCAACTGTTTCCGGCACCCCTGGGCTATCCGGCAAACCGAGCGTCGCAACACCTGACCCTGCTTTAATTAAAAGTGAATCTCCATGACCATGATAACAGCCTTCAAACTTTACAATTTTATTTCGTCCTGTATAACCGCGCGCTAGGCGAAGAGCGCTCATCGTCGCTTCCGTTCCTGAGCTAACCATGCGAATGATTTCAATGGACGGCATGCGCTCCATCACAAGTTTAGCGAGTTCATTTTCGATTAACGTTGGGGCCCCGAAACTTGTTCCCGTTTCTGCTACTCGTTTTAACGCCTCGACAACTTGATCGTTTGCATGACCTAAAATAAGCGGTCCCCACGATAAAACGTAATCAATATATTCGTTTCCATCAATGTCGTAAATTTTTGATCCTTTTCCTCGCGCCATAAAAATCGGATCCATTTTCACCGATTTAAATGCGCGCACCGGGCTATTTACCCCACCAGGCATCAGTTTCACTGCTTCAGCATATGCCGCTTTGGAACGTTCATAGCTACGCATCACTTTTCCCCCTTTAACCAACGAGCAACATCTTTCGCAAAATACGTTAAAATTAAGTCCGCTCCGGCTCGCTTCATGCTCGTTAACATTTCAAGTACAACTGCTTTTTCATCGATCCAACCGTTTTGTTCCGCTGCTTTCACCATCGCATATTCCCCGCTCACGTTGTAAGCAACGATCGGCAAATGGAAATGGTTTTTCAAGTCGCGAATAATGTCTAAATAAGACAGTGCCGGTTTCACCATTAAAAAGTCGGCTCCTTGGTCCACATCTGCTTGCGCTTCACGAAACGCTTCTAGACGATTAGCAGCATCCATTTGGTACGTTTTACGATCCCCGAATTGTGGTGCGCTATGCGCGGCATCACGAAACGGTCCGTAAAATGCAGAAGCATATTTGACCGCATAAGACATGATCGGGACATATGTAAATCCTTCTTCATCTAACGCTTGCCGAATCGCTGTGACAAACCCATCCATCATATTGGACGGTGCGATGATGTCCGCTCCGGCTTTCGCTTGACTTACTGCTGTTTTCGCTAACAATTCGAGCGTATCGTCATTAATAATCGTCCCGTTTTCTACGATACCACAATGGCCATGGCTCGTATAATGGCATAAGCACGTATCAGCAATAACAACAAGTTCAGGAAACGCATCCTTTATCGCACGAATAGCACGTTGAACGATGCCGTGCTCACAATATGCTTGCGAAGCGATGTCATTTTTTTCATTTGGTACACCAAACACGATAATGGAACGAATGCCTAAGTCAACAGCTTCGCTCACATCTTCAAGCGCATAATCGAGCGACTGCTGATACACACCAGGCATGGATGGCACTTCATTTTTTATTTTTTCTCCTTCGATGACAAAAATCGGATAAATGAAATCTTCCGTATGGAGATGTGTTTCACGTACCATAGCTCGCAAATTGGCCGTTTGGCGCAAACGTCGATGACGTGCAAATTGCATATTATTCACTCCTTGTAAAATATTGATGAAGTTGTTCAACCATCTCGTCGATTGTATATGTATGTGGACAAACGTGAACAGGAAGTCCAAGCTGAAGTGCAGTTTGTTTCGTAATCGGACCGATACATGCGATTGTGACGAAAGACAAGTCAACGTTTTCCCCTGCGATCGCTTGTGCAAAACTATGTACCGTCGATGAGCTTGTAAACGTGATCGCATCAATCATTCGTTGCTGAAGAAAATGAATGAGTTGTGGTTTTGCTTCTTCGTTGTATGTCGTTTCGTATACAATCCAATCGGTCACGTTCGCTATGTTGCTTAATTGCTCGCGCAACGTATCGCGCGCTAAGTTTCCTTTCACAAGCAAAACGCGCGCATGCGCTGAAAGCAACGGCTTTAACGCTTCGGCCAAACTTTCAGCCACAAACTCATTTGGAATCAAATCAACAACGACGTTTCGTTTTTGCAATGCTTTTGCTGTTTTTTCTCCTACCACTGCCACTTTTGGCCACGTTGACGGCTTCATTTCGCCAATGTGCTCGAAAAAGTATTTGACGCCGTTTTGACTCGTAAATACGATCCAATCAAACGTATGCCACTTATGCAACAATTCCTGATTCGTCTGTTCCGCTCGTACGATGCGAATTAACGGCAGTTCCACAGGAATCGCACCGTATCGTTCTAACGTTTGCGATAACGCTTTTGCTTGCGCTTTCTCGCGCGTCACAAGCACCCGTTTCCCCCGAAGCATTTACCCCAGCTCCTTTAACACACGTTCAATGAGCTGTTTCGCTCCTCGTTCGATTAATCGCTGTGCCGCCTCCATGCCTACTTCTTCTGGTTCTGTTCCTCGCACAACTTCTTTTAACACTTCTGTTCCGTTCGGCGTCGCAACAAGCGCTGTAAGCACGACGATCTCCCCATCCACGTACGCATACCCAGCCACAGGAACTTGGCAACCGCCTTCAATGCGCTGTAAAAATGCGCGCTCTGCACGAACAGCGCGTTCTGTCTGCTCGTCAGTCAACTTGTTTAACCAGTGCAATAACTCTGCATCATCTTCTCGACATTCAATAGCCAACGCCCCTTGTCCAACAGCTGGAACACATATGTCAGTCGGCAAATATTGTGTCACTACTTCTTTCGCCCAGCCCATGCGATGCAAACCAGCAGCTGCTAATATAATCGCATCGTACTCATCTGTTTGTAGCTTTGCTAAACGAGTATCGATGTTGCCGCGAATCCATTGAATCTTCAAGTCTGGGCGGACAGATAACAGTTGTGCCGAGCGGCGTAAACTGCTCGTTCCAACAATCGCTCCACTTGGCAATTGTTCAAACGGAATATGCCCTTTCGAAATAAGCACATCGCGATGATCTTCACGCTTCGGCACACATCCGATCATTAATCCGTCAGGTAGAACGGCCGGCATATCTTTCATACTGTGAACCGCAAAATCAATTTCGCCATCTAGCATCGCCTGTTCAATTTCTTTTACAAACAGCCCTTTGCCTCCGACTTTCGATAACGTCACATGTAAAATTTGATCGCCTTTTGTGACAATTTCTTTTACTTCAAATTCAAATGGCGCACCGAGCTGTTTCAGTTGCTCGATGACCCAATTCGTCTGGGTTAACGCTAACTTGCTTCGGCGCGAACCAACAATGATTTTTCTCATCATGCTTTCCTCCAACAGTCGTTAAAAGTGAAATTGCGATAACGTGCCAAACAAAAAGAAATTAATAAGCAAAATAAGAAACGATCCGATATTCCAAAGCGCCATTTCTTTTCCTTGTATCCCTTTGACAGCTCGCTTATATAAATAAAAACTGTATGTTGCAAATACAGTAAACGAACCGAGCACTTTTGCGTCATATAAAACGAAATGATCTACTTTCATGTATGCCCAAACAATACCTAAAATTAAACTTAATAATAAAACTGGCACACCGACGCCGTTTAACACATAAGAAAGATCGTCAAGCTTCGCTAAGTCGCCGAGTCGCCATAACCGTTTTCCCCATTTTTTTTTCTTTAATAGCTCATATTGAAGCAAATATAAAAGCGAAAACATAAATGAAATCGAAAATGCTCCGTACGATAAAATGGCCATCGTAATATGGATAAACAATAGCTCTGACATGAGTTGTTCAGCAATGCCAACGGTGTACGGCGTCGGTGCGAACGTATGCAATGAAAGAATAAAAAACGCTAATACGTTTGTAAAAAAGACGAGGAAATCAACGCGTAGCCATCCGTTAATCGCAAGCGATAACGTAATTAGTAGCCACGCATAAAACGACAGCCCCTCCGCAAGCGTTAAAACAGGAAATCTTCCTGTTTCGACCATTCTCGCAAAAAAGAAAAATGTTTGCATCCCCCAAACAATAGAAAGCAACCCGAAAGCAATACGGTTTGCCTTCCGGTTGTGGTGAAGAAAATCAATAAAATAAAACAAAACGGACGATGCATGTAAAAGAAGCGAGAGTTCGTACCATCTCGTCATGTCAAACATATATGATCTTCCTTACGATTGAAAAGATGGTTCTGTTGCTCGCTCGTGAACACAGCTCATCTCTTTTTGTTGCTGCTTCACTTGTTGTTCAATATTGAAAATTTTCATAAACAACTGAAGCGCTTCTTCTGCATTGTCCTCTGCAGCCAATTCTTTTGCGCGCAAAATCGGATCGCGCAACAATTGATTGACGATGCTTTTTGTATGTTTGTTTAATACTTTTTTATCTCGTTCTGATAAATGTGGCAATTTTCGTTCTAAACTTTTCATCGTTTCTTCTTGAATGAGCATCGCCTTCTCGCGCAAAGCTGCAATAATAGGAACGACACCAAGCATATGCAGCCATTGTTGAAACTCGTCCATTTCCTCAGCAATCATGCGCTCAATTTGCTCCGCTGCCTTTTTTCGCTCCGCCAAGTTCGCTTCAACAATATCTTGCAAGTCGTCAATGTCGTATAAAAAGACGCTATCTAATTCAGCAAGCGCCGGGTCTAAATCGCGTGGTACAGCAATATCAATCATAAAAAATGGACGACCTTTGCGCATTTTTTCAATCACTGCCATCGTTTCTTTTGTGATGACGTATTGCTTTGCGCCCGTCGAACTAATTAAAATATCCGCTTCTAACAGCGCACATTGCAATTGGGATAACGGCTTAGCATCCCCATTAAATCGTTCTGCAAGTTGTTGCGCCTTTTCAAACGTGCGATTCACAACTGTCACACGTTTGACGCCGCTTCCGTACAAGTTTTGCAACGCCAATTCTCCCATTTTCCCAGCACCTAAAACGAGCACATGTTTATTTTTCAAATCGCCAAAAATTTTTTTCGCAAGCTCGACAGCTGCATAGCTAACAGAAACCGCATTTGCACCAATTTCTGTTTCTGCATGTGCGCGCTTCGCTAACGTAATCGCTTGTTTAAATAGCTGTTTAAACACCGTGCCTATTGTGTTTTCTTGCTGTGCTAAAAGAAAACTTGTGCGCACTTGCCCAAGAATTTGCGTTTCTCCTAAGATCATGGAATCAAGACCGCAAGCGACGCGGAACAAATGCTCAATCGCTTCACGCTCTTCATAAATGTGCAAATACGGAACGATTTGTTCTTTATCGAGCCCAAACCAATCCGCTAAAAATGTTTTTATATAATAACGCCCTGTGTTCAGCTGATCGACAACCGCGTAAATTTCCGTGCGGTTACATGTCGAAACGATGACGTTTTCTAACATACTTTTTTGCTTTTGTAGCGCTTTCATCGCTTCAGCAAGTTCCGTTTGATTAAACGTCAACTTCTCACGAATTTCGACAGGGGCTGTACGATAGTTTACGCTGACAACGACGACATACATTCCCATCACCCCGAATTTTAAAGTCATCTCATTTCATTATAGCACGTCTATTTTGTTTTTTCCTTATAAAGTGTGAATACAATTTGACAACTTTCGATCTTTCTTAAATGCTGTTCATTTAGTAAACTAGTGAACAGATGCTGTTTTAAGTGTCGCACGGAATTGGGGGATTTTCAATGAAAAAACGTGGTATTTTTTCCGGCATTATTTTGATCGGTTTTGGAACGTACTTTTTACTAGAGCGATTTTCACTTTTTCCGTCTTTCCATACGTGGCCAACATTGCTGTTTATTATTGGCATCGCTTTTTTAGGCCAAGCGTATATCGGAAAAGACTACTCCGCTATTTTGTCCGGTGTGGCGTTTACTGGGATCGGCATTCATTTCCATCTCGCTTCACGCCTTTCAGCGTGGCCAGATGATGTAAGCGTGTTGACGCTCATTATCTCACTCGGGTTGTTGTTACAATATGTAAAAACAAAGCAAGCATTGCTTCCTACCATTTTATTGTTTGCGCTATCCATTATTTTTTTATTTTCACATCGGCTTCAACAAGTGTTTACGTCCGTGACATTTGATTCACTCATCCGCATTTGGCCGATGGCGTTCATTTTGCTCGGATTGTACTTATTGTTCGTAAAAAAGGGGTAAATATGCAAAAATGTGGGTCATTCACCCACATTTTTTATTTACATCCATTTTTGTAATGCACCCCATGCTTCATCTTTCCCTTGACCTGTCTCTGCAGAAAAAATAATGAGTTCGTCATCTGGAATAAGGCGCAATGTTTCTTTGGCGACCTTCGCATGTTGTTGCCATTTTCCGCGCGGAATTTTATCCGCTTTCGTCGCAATGACGAGCGTTGGAATGTTGTAATGCTTTAAAAACTCATACATCATCACATCATCTTTCGTCGGGGGATGACGCAAATCAACGATCAACAACGCTGCTTTCAATTGTTCGCGCGTCGTAAAATACGTTTCAATCATTTTTCCCCACGCTTCACGTTCGGTTTTTGATACTTTCGCAAATCCATATCCCGGTACGTCGACAAAGTATAACGCATCATTAATTCGATAAAAGTTTAATGTTTGTGTTTTTCCCGGTTTAGATGATGTGCGCGCAAAATTTTTTCGGTTAATCATTTTGTTAATAAATGATGATTTCCCGACATTTGAGCGCCCAGCAAGCGCAAACTCGGGGAGTTGACCTGCTGGGTATTGTTCTTGCTTGACGGCACTAATCACCATTTCTACGTTTGTAATTTTCATTGACCTTCACCTACCAAAGCATGTTCAAGCACATCATCAATATGTGAAACGAGAACAAACTGCATTTGTTTTTTTACAACTTCAGGGATGTCTTCTAAATCTTTTTCATTTTCTTTCGGCAAAATGACTTTCTTTAACCCTGCGCGATGGGCGCTTAATACTTTCTCCTTTACCCCGCCAATCGCAAGTACACGACCGCGCAATGTGATTTCACCCGTCATACCGACAAAACGGCTCACTCGTTTTCCTGTCAACGCCGAAATGAGCGCCGTCGCTATCGTAATTCCTGCCGAAGGCCCATCCTTTGGTACCGCCCCTTCTGGCACGTGAATGTGAATATCTAACTTTTCATGAAACTCTGGATCGATTCCGAATTCTTTCGCCTTCGAGCGAATGTATGTGAACGCTGCTTGGGCAGATTCTTTCATGACGTCGCCTAGTTGACCCGTCAGCGTCAGCTTTCCTTTGCCAGGAGCAATCGATACTTCAATTGCCAACGTATCTCCACCAGCCGCTGTATACGCCAACCCTGTCGCCACGCCAACTTGATCTTCACTTTCAGCTCGCCCGTAATGATATTTCGGCTTTCCTAACCATTCGCTAACGTTTTTTTCTGTTATGACAACGCGCTTTCGCCCCTCAGATACGATTGTTTTGGCAGCTTTGCGACAAATGGAAGCCAGTTGGCGTTCTAAATTCCGCACACCTGCTTCACGCGTATAATAGCGAATGACTTGCATGAGCGCTTCATCGCGCATATGAAGCATACGCTTTTGCAAACCGTGCGCTTCCATTTGTTTTGGCAATAAATGTTCTTTTGCAATATGAAGCTTTTCAATTTCCGTATAGCTCGGAATTGTAATGACTTCCATTCGGTCTAGCAGCGGACGAGGAATCGTTGCGAGCGTATTCGCTGTCGCAATAAACATCACTTTCGATAAGTCATACGGCTCTTCAATATAATGATCGCTAAATGAATGATTTTGTTCCGGGTCCAATACTTCAAGTAACGCCGCAGACGGATCACCGCGAAAATCGTTCGACATTTTATCAATTTCATCAAGTAAAAATACAGGGTTAATCGTTCCAGCTTTTTTCATCCCTTGAATAATACGACCTGGTAAAGCACCGACGTACGTACGGCGATGGCCGCGAATTTCCGACTCGTCGCGCACACCACCAAGCGAAATGCGGACGAAACGTCGATTTAACGTTTTCGCGATTGAACGAGCAAGCGATGTTTTTCCAACCCCCGGCGGTCCTACTAAACAAAGAATCGGTCCTCGTAACGAATGCGTCAATTGTTGGACAGCTAAATATTCCAACACGCGCTCTTTTACCGTTTCGAGCCCGTAATGTTCTTCGTTTAAAATATTTTCAGCGCGATGAATATCGTGAATATCTTCTGTTTGTTTCGTCCATGGTAACGCAAGCAACCAATCTAAATAGTTGCGAATAACTCCACTTTCTGCAGAAGCGGCCGGCACTTTTTCATAGCGTTCAAGCTCTTTTAATGCAGTTGCTTTCACGTGTTCCGGCATACCTACTTGTTCAATTTTCTCGCGCAACGATTCAATTTCACCAGCTTTTCCTTCTTTCTCACCAAGCTCTTTTTGAATGGCCTTCATTTGCTCGCGTAAGTAATATTCTTTTTGCGTCCGCTCCATCGATTGTTTCACGCGTTGGCTAATTCGTTTTTCTAAATGCAAAATTTCTTTTTCGTTATGAAGAATTTGAATGATTTGATGAACGCGTTCTTTCACAGCAACCGCTTCAAGCAACCGTTGCTTTTCTTCAAGTTTTAACGGCAAATGAGAAGCGATAATGTCCGCCATTCGCCCCGCTTGTTGAATGTCCATGACAGACGTATAAATATCAGCGGACAATTTTTTAGAAAGCTTTATGTATTGCTCAAAATACTCAAGCATTGTGCGGCGCAATGCTTCAAGTTCCATATCGTCCTTTTCATTGTCGGTAAACTGTTCAATTTGCACGACATAGCAAGGATCTTCACTTACCCATTTTAATACTTTTCCGCGCGATATTCCTTCAACGAGCACACGAAATGTCCCGTTCGGCAACTTCAATAATTGCTTCACCCGCGCAACCGTCCCCATATCATATAAATCTTCAAGTTCCGGATCATCAATTTGTACGTCTTTTTGCGACGTTAACAACACGAGATTTTCTTCAACCATCGCTTTTTCTAGCGCTTGTACCGATTTTTCCCGCCCAACGTCTAAATGCAACACTGTCGTCGGAAACACAAGTAACCCTCTTAACGGCAAGAGTGGAATGACTTTATTTTTCTTTCTCGCCACAACCCCGCACCTCCATCATACTTCTATTGCCCTATTGTATAGTACATTATAGAGTTTGTAAAATCTTTCATCGTAAAAAATCGACTTCAACGCTCCGTTGAAGCCGATTGCTTTCACATTCGTTCTGTTTTTGGTAAATGATGACGCATCGAAACAGAACGAACATGTTCGTGAAATAAAAAGGAAAGAACATCACTAATATGATCAACAGGAACAATCTCAATGTCTGTCACTTGTCTTAAAATCGACTGCATATTGCCACGCGGAATAATGACTGTTTTCGCTCCAGCTTGCTTTGCTGCCTTCACTTTCGGAAAAATGCCGCCAACGGGCTTCACGTTTCCATGTACACCGATTTCCCCAGTCATCGCTACCGTTGGATTAATCGGTAAACGATAAATGGCGGAGTAAATACCGATCGCCATCGCAACACCAGCCGAAGGACCATCGATCGGAACGCCCCCCGGAAAGTTGACGTGAATATCATATTGATCGGCAGGAACACCAAGTGTACGTAAAACAGTAATGACGTTTTCTATCGAGCCACGAGCCATACTTTTTCGGCGAATGGATTTTCCTTGTCCGCCAATTTGCTCCTCTTCGACAATGCCGGTCATATTGATCGTTCCCTTTTCTTTTGCCGGCAATACCGCAACTTCAATTTCTAATAGTGCTCCACTATTTGGACCATAAACCGCTAATCCGTTTACTAATCCGACTTTTGCTTCTTGTCCTACTTTTTTCTCATATCGCGGTGATAGTTGGCTTGATTGAATGACCCATTCGATATCTTGTCGTAAAATTTTAGATCGTTTCTCTGAAATGACGATTCCCGCTGCGATTTGTAGCGTATTGACCGCTTCTCGTCCATTCCGAGCATACATCGCAAGCTCATTAACTGCTTGTTCCTCAATCGGAAGGTTTACTTTTTCTGCGGCCTTTTTCACAATTTGGGCAATTTCTTCTTGCTCTAACTCCCTAAAAAATACTTCCATACAGCGCGAGCGAATAGCTGGCGGGATTTCATTTGGCGTTCGTGTCGTGGCGCCAACAAGTCGAAAATCAGCGGGCAACCCGTTTTGAAAAATGTCGTGAATATGATTTGGAATATTCGGATTTTCTTCGCTATAATATGCGCTTTCAAAAAACACTTTACGATCTTCTAACACTTTTAACAGCTTATTCATTTGAATCGGATGCAACTCGCCAATTTCATCAATAAATAACACCCCACCATGAGCATTCGTTACCGCTCCTTGTTTCGGTTGTGGAATACCGGCTTGTCCCATCGCTCCTGCTCCTTGATAAATCGGATCGTGTACAGAACCGATAAGCGGATCAGCAATACCGCGCTCATCAAATCGAGCCGTCGTTGCATCTAATTCAATAAATACAGCATCTTTTCGAAATGGAGATAGTGGATTTTTTTTCGCTTCTTCTAATACGAGGCGGGCAGCTGCTGTTTTTCCAACACCAGGCGGTCCGTAAATAATGACATGTTGTGGATTCGGTCCACATAATGCCGCTTTTAATGCTTTCATCCCATCTTCTTGGCCGACAATATCATCAAACGTTTTTGGACGCACTTTTTCAGCAAGCGGTTCTGTTAATGAAATAGAGCGCATTTTGCGAAGTTGTTCCATCTCTTTTCGTGCTTCTTTATCAATTGAAATTTTTTGTGTGCGTTGACTTTTTAATAAATTTAAAAAGTAGAGGCCGATAATAATCCCGAAAAACAACTGAATAAGTAGCGCAATGTTTGTCCAATTCATGGCGTTCCTCCTGCATATGTATTGTACGCATAGTATCTCCGAGCAAACAAGGAAATAAACAAAAAAAGATCGACTTTCCGATTCGGAAAATCGATCTTTTTCCATTTACGCTGATGTTTTTCGTTCGTACTCGACGATCGTTCCGTCGTGTAAAATGAGAAGCGGTGCTTTTTCCCCGCGTACCGTCTCTGCCGTAATGACGCATTTTTTCACATCTTCACGCGACTGTAATTCAAACATGACGTCAAGCATAATCCCTTCAATAATAGAGCGTAAACCGCGCGCTCCTGTTTTTCGTTCAATCGCACGTTTTGCAATTTCTCGAAGTGCTTCTTCTTCAAATTCAAGTTCGACATCGTCAAGTTCGAGCATTTTTTCATATTGCTTGACAAGGGCATTTTTCGGCTTCACTAAAATATCAACAAGCGCATCTTCATCGAGTGGTTGTAAGCTCGTAATGACCGGAAGACGTCCAACGAACTCTGGAATTAATCCGAATTTTAATAAGTCTTCTGGCAACACTTTCGACAGCAAATCTTTTTCTTCAACTTCCGCCTGCACATCTGAGCTAAAGCCGATCACTTTTTTCCCAAGACGACGTTTAATAATTGGTTCTAAACCGTCAAACGCCCCACCACAAATGAATAAAATGTTCGTTGTATCAATTTGAATGAACTCTTGATGAGGATGTTTCCGTCCGCCTTGTGGAGGAACGCTCGCAATTGTTCCTTCTAAAATTTTCAATAGCGCTTGTTGCACACCTTCTCCCGATACGTCGCGCGTAATGGAAGGGTTTTCTGATTTGCGCGCAATTTTATCGATTTCATCGATATAAATAATTCCTTTTTCTGCACGTTCAATGTCGTAATCTGCCGCTTGAATAAGCTTTAATAAAATGTTTTCAACGTCTTCTCCGACATATCCCGCTTCTGTTAGCGATGTCGCATCAGCAATTGCAAACGGCACGTTTAAAATGCGAGCAAGCGTTTGAGCAAGTAATGTTTTTCCGCTTCCTGTCGGCCCGATCATTAAAATATTGCTTTTCGCTAGCTCGACCTCATCAATTTTGCTGTTTGAATTAATGCGTTTGTAATGGTTATATACCGCTACAGAAAGCGCTTTTTTCGCTTCGTCTTGTCCGATGACGTACTCATCTAAAATTTCACGAATTTCCTTTGGCTTCGGTACGTCTTTGAACTCTACTTCTTCTTCCGATCCAAGCTCTTCTTGCACAATTTCTGTACACAATTCAATACACTCATCGCATATGTATACACCCGGGCCAGCAACAAGCTTGCGCACTTGTTCTTGCGTTTTGCCACAAAACGAGCATTTCAACTGCCCTTTTTCATCATTAAATTTAAACATGATTTCACCCCTTATTTCCCTACTATCATATGTACACGAAAAGAAAAAACGTTATGTATTCGTCATTTTATCATAAATCTTTAAAAGTATGCCAATAAAAACGTAAATGTGCACGAAAAGTTAGAAAACTTTCATTACTGCAACTATATGTGGAAAGAACAAGGCACGTGATGCACCTTGTTCTTTCTCTTCTCATTATGCAACAACTTTGCTGTTTTCAACAAGGAAATCGATTGCTTTGCGCATTTTTAAGTCTTCTTTTAAGCCATCTAATGTACCTAAAAGTTCTTTTAACTTATCGACCGATAAGCTGTAAAGGTTCGCCATTTCCTCTAGTTCTTTTTCTACTTCTTCTTCTGTTACGTCAATGTTTTCTGCTTTTACGATCGCCTCAAGCGTCAATGTGACACGAACACGTTTTTCTGCTTCTTCTTTCATTTGCTGGCGAAGTGCCGCTTCATCTTGTCCAGAGAATTGATAGTATAAGTCAAGGTTTAACCCTTGCATTTGTAAACGTTGCTCAAACTCGCGAAGCATACGGTCTGTTTCGTTTTTCACCATCACTTCTGGGATGTCCATTTGTGCGTTTTCTGTTGCTTTTTGAACAACCGCATCGCGAAGTGCCGCTTCTGCTTCTTCTTTTTTCTCTTTTGTTAAGCGCTCTTTTATTTTTTCTTTTAGCGCATCTAATGTTTCTACTTCTTCATCTACGTCTTTCGCAAACTCGTCATCAAGCGCAGGAAGTTGTTTTGCTTTAATTTCGTGCAATTTAATTTTGAACACAGCTGGTTTACCAGCTAATTGCTCTGCATGATATTCTTCTGGGAATGTCACTTCAATGTCTTTTTCTTCCCCAGCCGCCATGCCGATTAATTGCTCTTCAAATCCTGGGATGAATGTACCTGAACCGATAACAAGAGAATAGTTTTCTGCTTTTCCGCCTTCAAACGCTTCACCGTCAACGAATCCTTCGAAATCGATGACAACTGTATCACCGTTTTCTACTGTTCCTTCTTCTTTCACAACAAGCTCCGCATGACGCTCTTGCAAACGTTTTAATTCTTGTTCGACGTCTTCGTCAGTTACTGTATCATCTAATTTCTCTACTTCAAGACCTTTGTATTGACCAAGCGTCACTTCTGGCTTCACAGTCACTTTTGCAGTGAAAATTAAGCTTTTTCCTTTTTCCATTTGCTCGACGTCGATTTCTGGACGATCGACTGGCTCAATGCCTGTTTCTTCAACAGCTTTTGCGTATGCCTCTGGCAATAAAATATCTAACGCATCTGCGTATAACGATTCAACGCCGAAACGTTTTTCAAATAAAGAGCGAGGAATTTTTCCTTTACGGAATCCTGGAATTTGTACTTTTTTCACTACTTTTTTAAACGCTTCATCTAATCCTTCATTCACTTTTTCAGCGTCTACTTCTACTGTAAGAACGCCTTGATTGCCTTCGAGTTTTTCCCATTTCGCCGACATGTTTATTTCCCTCCAACTTCAAAAATTCATGTAAATGAACTACATATATGTAGGCATACACGGTTTTATGTGTAATACAACCATTATATTATACCATACAATTATATACTTTCAACAGAGAGCCACAATTTTTCCGCTTCATAAAGTTTGGCAACGAGCGGATTTGTCCATACCGTTTTTCCCGTTTCACATTGCTCAACATATGTGTATAATGCAGTCGCCCATTGTTGTGCTGAGCCTTCTGGAAGAAACGGGTATGTCACAACCATGTAACGAAACCATATTTGTTCGCACCATTCATACATCGTTGGATTTTGTGTCGCCCATGTTTGTTCGACGATATCAAGCACTTGTTCTATCCAACGCTTTTGTATTTGTTCGTCGAGTTCGGCTGGAACGACCGTCATCGTTTGTCCAAATTTTTTTACAGTCATCGGCTCCATCACTTGTTCTTTCCTTAATATGCATAACATCGTCGTTTTTACAATTGGATGTTTCATTTCGTCATGTAAATAACGAGAAAAAATAGAAACAAGGTGTGGAACGATGCGCGAATCTAATTGGTGAAGGGTGCGTAGTTGTTTCGGCCATTGATCGCTTTCGAAAATCGCTTCGTATTGTTTTGCCCGTTGTTCGTGCTGAGACCGAATCATTTTTTCACTAAACTGTAAAAGTGGTAAAAAAGGCGTGCAATCGATTCCTTTTCGCTGGAGTTTATGAATGACTGCGACAACTTCATCGTATTGTTGTAAATGAACGAGCATAGAAATGTATACCGTCCAATCCCCTCTGCCGCGCTCTAACAGTTGCTCACATCTTTCTTTTGCCTCTTCTACATGTCCCATTTCAAATAAACAGACGACAAGTGCCATTTCTACATCATCATCGTGAAGTTGCAGCTCTTTTAATTGTGTTAAATACGTATACGCTTCTTTATATCGCTTTTCTTTTAACGCATTCATCCCTTCTGTTAGCAACCGCTCTTTTACATATGGATGCGGAACGACTTTTCGTTTTTTCATATTCGTTCACCTTCGTTTACATTTGCCTTTTAGTTTAACAATGTTTTTGACCAAACTCAACGAAAAACGCCCTCGACGAATCGTCAAGAGCGTGCTTTTTCATAGGCGATAATATATGGTTCATAAACGAAAGTTAAGTCGATTTCATCCCAACCTTTTAAAAGAAGCTGTTTTCGATACGGGTCAATATCAAACGCGCTTGTAAATCCTTCGTCATCAAAAACGACTTGTTGTTCAAGGGAAATAGTCAGCTCATAATCTGACCGCTCCGCTTGTTTTAATAAATACACGACATCTTCTTTTGGAAGTTTAATTGGAAGTAAACTATTTTTTAAACAATTGTTATAAAAAATATCCGCAAAAGAAGGAGCAATGACAGCACGAAATCCGTAATCAGCAAGCGCCCAAGGTGCATGTTCACGCGATGATCCGCAACCAAAATTTTCATTTGCGACTAAAATCGTTGCTCCTTCATTTTCAGGGCGATTTAACTCAAAATGCGGGTTTGGCGTCCCGTCTGGAAGATAGCGCCAATCATAAAAAAGAAATTGGCCAAATCCTGTGCGCTCAATTCGTTTTAAAAATTGTTTCGGAATAATTTGATCCGTATCCACATTGGCACGATCTAAACCAGCTACTTTTCCTTTATGAATAATGAATGGTTCCAACGCGTTCTCCTCCTATCGTACCGCTTCTTTATACAATGTGCGCACATCAACAAAATGTCCGTAAATCGCAGCCGCAGCTGCCATCGCTGGACTAACGAGATGCGTGCGCGCTCCTTTTCCTTGCCGCCCTTCAAAATTGCGGTTTGACGTTGAAGCACAATGCTCACCTGCTGGCACAGTATCCGGATTCATGCCAAGGCACATGCTACAGCCAGAATCACGCCATTCAAAACCTGCATCAATAAAAATTTGAGCAATTCCTTCTTCTTCCGCTTGTTTTTTCACTTGTTGCGAGCCCGGAACGACGAGCGCCCTCACGCCCGGTGCAACTTTTTTTCCTTTCACAATTCGTGCCGCTTCTCTTAAATCGCTTATGCGTGAGTTCGTACACGATCCGATAAACACATGTTGAACAGCAATATCCGTCATTTTCGTTCCTGGCTTTAGCCCCATATATTGCAAGGCTAACTGAACTGCCTTTCTCTCCGTTTCGGTCGCGAACTCTTCTGGATAAGGGACGGTTCCATCAATCGGAGAACTCATCGCAGGCGTTGTCCCCCATGTAACGGTTGGAGCGATTTCACTTCCATCCATATGAATAACACGGTCATATACCGCTCCTTCATCTGTGCATAACTGTTTCCACTTTTCAACTGCCTGTTCAAACGCTTCTCCTTTTGGAGCATATTTTCGCCCGCGCAAATATGCAAACGTTACATCATCCGGAGCAATTAACCCTGCGCGCGCGCCTGCTTCAATCGACATGTTACAAATCGTCATCCGCTCTTCCATCGACAAACGACGAATGACATCACCCGTAAACTCAAGCACATACCCCGTTCCGAAATCAACACCAAACTTTCCGATAATCGCTAAAATGACGTCTTTTGCTGATACACCTGGTGCCAACGTGCCTGTGACGTTCACTTGCATCGTTTTTGGACGGTGTTGCCATAACGTTTGCGTCGCCAACACATGTTCGACTTCACTCGTGCCGATTCCGAACGCTAACGCTCCAAAAGCGCCATGTGTTGACGTATGACTATCCCCGCACACGATTGTTTTTCCCGGTTGCGTCAATCCAAGTTCCGGACCGATGACATGTACAATGCCTTGTTCTGGACTGTTTAAATCGGCAAGCGGAACGCCGAACTCACGACAGTTCCGCTCCAATGCCGTCATTTGATTTCTTGCCACTTCATCTTCAACGACGAATCGATTGATTGTTGGAACGTTATGATCCATCGTCGCAAACGTTAAATCTGGGCGGCGCACTTTTCTTCCTTTTTGACGCAATCCTTCAAACGCTTGCGGCGATGTCACTTCATGAACGAGATGTAAGTCAATATATAATAAATCCGGTTTTCCATCTTCACGGTATACAACGTGCTCATCCCAAATTTTTTCAATAATCGTCTTTGGCGCCACCTCAATCCCTCCTACACATACACTTGCATAATTCGTTCAATTGCTACATCGTCTAAAATAGCATCTTTTACCTTTTCGACCATTTCTGTCGTCGATAATACACAATCACCTTGTTGAGCAATGTCTGCAGTACGATACCCAGCATCCAACACCTGCTTAACAGCTCGTTCGATGACATCGGCCTCTTCTGTCAATCCGAACGATAAACGAAGCATCATCGCCGCCGATAAAATCGTTGCAAGCGGATTCGCTTTATTTTGTCCAGCAATGTCTGGAGCCGAACCGTGAATCGGTTCGTATAATGCCGGTCCGTCAACAGACAAGCTTGCCGACGGAAGCATGCCGAGCGATCCTGTTAACATCGATGCTTCATCGCTTAAAATATCGCCAAACATATTTTCTGTTACAATGACGTCAAACTGTTTGGGAGAACGAACGAGCTGCATAGCGGCATTATCGACAAGCATATGTTCCAGTTGAACGTCTGGAAAACGTTTAGCGACTTGTTCAGCTACCTCGCGCCACATGCGACTTGACTCTAACACATTCGCTTTATCAACAGACGTTACTTTTTTCTTTCGCTTTTGTGCAAGTGTAAAAGCAAACGTAATGATGCGCTCGATTTCTGCTCGTTTATAAAACAACGTATCAACAACCGTTTCTTCTCCTTTTTCCACACGCCGTTCACTCGGTTTTCCGAAATATAAGCCTCCGACTAACTCCCGAACGATAACAAAGTCGGCTCCTTCAATCACATGTGATTTTAATGGTGAAGAAGCTGATAAGCTGCTATAAAACGTCACCGGGCGAATATTTGCAAATAAGTTCATTTCTTTCCGAATTTGCAACAGTCCTTTTTCGGGACGAACGTGCGGCGGATGACTGTCCCATTTCGGTCCACCAACAGCACCAAGCAATACCGCATCGCTTTGTTTGCACATTTGAAGCGTTTGTTCTGGAAGCGGTGTTCCTTCACGGTCGATCGCTTCTCCACCGATCAAACCGTATGAAAAATGAAACGTATGGCCGAAACGATCACCAATTGCTTGCAAAACTTTTACCGCTCCTTTTGTCACTTCTTTTCCAATGCCATCCCCAGGTAACACAGCGATACGATACATAAGACATCCCCCTTCGTTATTGCGCGGCAAGCGCTTGTTCTTCTTTCATTTTTCCAATGACAAACATACGATTGACGGCGTGAATATATGCTTTGGCTGATGCTTCTAGCACATCTTGTGCCGTTCCACGTCCGCTTGCTTCTTTCCCATCGAGCGATACTTTCACATATACTTGCGCTAAAGCATCACGTCCGCTTCCAACGGATTCAATGCGATAGTCAAGCAACGTCACCGGCAATTGCAGCGCTTTTTCTAAAGCGTTATATAGCGCCTCGACACTACCAGCTCCCGTTGCCGCTTCTTGAATGTCGTTTCCTTCTCCATCTTTCAGTACAACAACGGCTGTTGGAATTTGATTTGTCCCGTACTGCACTTGAATCGAACATAATTGGTAAAAGTTTTTATACGTATCTAGCTTTTCATCTAAAATAAGGGCAATTAAATCATCATCGGTAATATCTTTCTTTTTATCTGCTAAATCTTTAAAGCGAACGAATAAACGATTCACTTCTTCTTCTGTTAACGCATAACCAAGCTCTTGAATGCGCGTGCGAAACGCATGGCGTCCCGAATGTTTTCCGAGCACCATCGAATTCGATTGCACGCCAACAAGTTGCGGAGATATAATTTCATACGTTGTTTTTTCTTTTAATACTCCGTCTTGGTGAATGCCTGATTCATGGGCAAAAGCGTTTTTACCGACAATCGCTTTATTTGGTGGAACAATCATTCCTGTTAGCTTGCTTACGAGGTTGCTCGTTCGTTTAATCTCTTGCAAGTTCAAGCGCGTCTCAGCCTGATAGTAGTCTTTGCGAATATAAAGCGCCACCGCCACTTCTTCAATTGCAGCGTTTCCTGCTCTCTCGCCAATGCCATTGATCGTTCCTTCAATTTGTGTCGCTCCCGCTTCAATAGCCGCAAGCGAATTGGCGACAGCCATTCCTAAATCATCGTGACAATGAGCAGACAAGCTAATTTTTTCAATATTCCGAACATTTTTCTTTAAAAAAGAGAATATGTCGCCATATTGTTTCGGAGTAATATAGCCGACTGTATCTGGAATATTAATGACGTTCGCTCCTGCTTCGATCACTCGTTCGATAATCGTCGCAAGAAACGGAAGATCGCTTCGACATGCATCTTCTGCTGACCATTGTACAATCGGAAAATATTTTTTCGCATAACGAACAGACTCAACGGCTGTTTCAATCACTTGTTCTGGTGTCATGCGCAATTTATATTGCATATGAATAGGTGACGTTGCGATAAATACGTGTAATCGTGGTTCCGCTCCGTCTTTTAACGCCTCCCACGCCGCATCGATGTCGGACTGAACAGAGCGAGAAAGACCTGTAACCGAACAGTTGCGAACGGTTTGAGCGATCGCTTGAACGGCTTGGAAATCACCTTTTGATGCGGCAGGGAATCCCGCCTCGATGATATCTACACCGAGGCGTTCTAACTGCCGAGCAATTTCTAGCTTTTCATGCAAGTTTAAATTGACGCCTGCAGACTGCTCTCCGTCACGCAACGTCGTATCAAAAATGTTAATTTTTCGCACCGACCGTCACCACATCTTTCTGTTTAGCGTTGACAAACGGCATCATTTTACGTAATTCGCGGCCAACAACTTCAATTAAATGTTCGTTTTCGCGGCGGTTAATCGCGTTAAACTCCGGACGATTCGCTTGATTTTCTAAAATCCAACCTTTTGCAAACTTCCCTGTTTGAATGTCTTCGAGCACTTTTTTCATTTCTGCCTTTACTGCGTCGTTAATGATGCGTGGACCTGTAACAAAGTCACCCCATTGTGCTGTATCAGAAATAGAATAACGCATGCCTGCCAAACCGCCTTCGTACATTAAATCAACAATGAGTTTTAACTCATGTAAACATTCGAAATATGCGATTTCCGGTTGATATCCCGCTTCAACGAGCGTTTCAAATCCTGCTTTGACAAGGGCAGTCAACCCGCCGCAAAGAACCGCTTGTTCACCAAATAAATCCGTTTCTGTTTCTTCTTTGAATGTCGTTTCAATCACGCCTGCTCGAGCCGAACCGATCGCTTTTGCATACGCGAGCGCTATTTCTTTCGCTTCGCCGCTTACATTTTGATATACAGCAATTAACGCTGGTACACCTGCTCCTTCTGTATATGTGCGACGAACTAAATGACCTGGTCCTTTCGGTGCAACTAAAAAGACATCCACATCGCTCGGTGGGACAATTTGGTTAAAATGAATATTAAACCCGTGTGCAAACACGAGCGCATTTCCCGGCTGTAAGTTTGGTGCAATTTCTTCTTTATACACTTTCGGCTGATGTTCGTCTGGAAGTAAAATCATTACAATATCCGCTTGCTTTGTCGCTTCATCCACTGGCAAGACGACAAATCCATCTTGTTCTGCTTTTTCCCACGATTTCCCTTTTCTTAATCCAATGATAACATCAACGCCGCTATCGCGAAGGTTTTGCGCGTGGGCATGACCTTGAGATCCGTATCCGATAATCGCTACTTTCTTCCCTTGAATGTAAGCTTCGTTTGCATCGCCATTGTAATATACTTTTACCATAATAAAATCCTCTCCTTTAATTTAAATGATGAATAGTGATTTATTTGTTGATGATGCGCGTTGTGAACCGCGCGGAAACGCTGTTGTTCCTGTTCTTGCAACTTCCTTTAATCCGTATGGCTTCAATAAGTCGATGAGCGCATCAATTTTTTCTGGCTCACCTGTTACTTGAACGACAAGACTATCGCGGGCCACATCGACAATCGCTGCACGAAACGGTTCAATCAATGTATAAATTTCGCCACGCGTCGCCGGTGTAACCGCTACTTTAATTAAAGCAAGCTCTCGAACGATAATCGCTTGATCGGTAATATCGACAACTTTTAACACATCAATTTGTTTGTTTAATTGTTTTGTAATTTGTTCAGCAATGCGCTCATCATCTACATTGACGACAAACGTCATGCGTGAAACACCTTCTGTTTCCGTATGACCAACTGTAATGCTTTCAATGTTGTAATGTCGCTTCGTAAACAAACCTGTAATGCGATTTAATACACCCGGACGGTTGTTTACTGTCATTGTAATAATTCGCTTCACCATTTCACCCCCACCATCTCATGAAGTCCTTTCCCAGGAGCTACCATCGGATAGACGTTTTCCCCTGGATGAACATGAAAATCAAGTAAAACTGGTGCATTTGTCGCAAATGCTTCTTTCAATACGTATTCTGCTTCTTCTTCCGTCGTTGCGCGCATCGCTTTCATGCCGTATGCTTCCGCTAACCGAACGAAATCCGGTTGATTCGGAATGAGTGAATGAGAATATCTTTTTTCGTAAAAAATTTCTTGCCATTGACGCACCATACCGAGCGCTTGATTGTTCACGATGACAATTTTAATTGGCAAATTCAACTCTTGAATAACCGATAGCTCTTGTAATGTCATTTGAAACCCACCGTCACCAACGATCGCTACAACCGTCGCTTCTGGTTGTGCCAATTGAGCGCCAATTGCCGCTGGCAAGCCGAATCCCATCGTTCCAAGCCCACCGGATGTAACCCAACGATGTGGCTGTTTAAATTTATAATATTGGGCGACCCACATTTGATGTTGACCGACATCTGTCGTCACAACCGCTTCACCGTTTGTATATTCGTGAATCATTTCAATGAGCCGCTGCGGTTTGAGTACGCCTGGTTCGCGTTTGTACATGAGCGGATATTCGCGTTTCCATTCGTTTAACTTGTTCAGCCACTCTGATACATCTGGTCGCTTTCCGTTTTGTTCAATTAATTGAATGAGTGCTTCTTTCGCATCCCCAACGATCGGAATTTTTGTTGGCACATTTTTTCCAATCTCTGCTGGATCGATATCGATGTGAGCGACCGTTGCTTTTGGTGCAAAATGCGCTAAATTTCCAGTCACCCGATCATCGAATCTTGCGCCGACATTAATGAGCAAATCACACTCATACAATGCCATATTTGCTGTGTACGTTCCGTGCATTCCTGCCATTCCGAGAAATAGCGGATGGTCGGCAGGAAATCCACCAAGTCCTAAAAGCGTATGAATCACAGGAATATTTTGTTGTTCGGCATATTGTTTTAACTGTTCATGGGCGTTCGCATGGAGAACACCTGCTCCAGCTAAAATGACCGGGCGTTTTGCTTGGCTAACGGCTTCAACAAGCTTGCGAATTTGCAAATGGTTCGGTTTTGTTGTCGGCTGATAACCCGGCAACTGTACGTCTTGTTCGTAATCAAACTCCGCTTCAGCAACGGCCATATCTTTTGGAATATCGATTAATACAGGACCTGGGCGCCCCGTTGTTGCAATATGAAACGCTTCTTTAATGATTTTTGGCAGCTCGTGTATGTCGCGTACTTGGTAACTATGTTTTGTAATAGGCATTGTAATTCCTAACACATCCGCTTCTTGGAAGGCATCTGAACCGATGACATTTGATGCCACTTGCCCTGTAAAGACGACGAGCGGAATGGAATCCATCATTGCATCTGTTAAACCTGTCACGATATTTGTCGCACCCGGTCCAGATGTAGCGATGACGACACCAGGTTTTCCTGAAATGCGAGCATATCCTTCCGCTGCATGAATGGCGCCTTGTTCGTGACGTGTTAGCACGTGGAATACGCCTGATTCATAAAGCTTGTCGTAAATCGGTAACACAGCACCTCCCGGATACCCGAAAATCACTTTCACGTTTTCTGCTTTGAGCGCTTCAATTAACATGAGCGCCCCACATAACGTTTGCTTTTTTGCTACTCTTTCTTTCACTTTCATATTCGCTGCCATTTTTTCACCCCTAAAAAAATGTGAAATAAGAAAAGCCTTCTCACCCCTCCATCGGTCCACGTGGACCAAAGGGGCGAAAAGGCTTGCATCCTTCCCGCGGTACCACCCTTCTTCGTGGCAAAGCCACCTCAGGAGCACGCGACGATCGTCGCAGCGCTCGTTTTAATAACGAGTGACGTGCACCCGTCCGTCCCTACTAGAACGAATCGTTCAAGACGGCGCTCCGAGGGGAGTTCACTAACGGAGACATCACCGGTTTTCAGCTTCCCCGGCTCTCTGTAGATGCCCGACCCGCTAGCTACTTATCCTCTTCAACGCTTTTTTCTTATTTACTTGTCATCCTGCATTCACATTTTGTGTAGCATACACTTTTACGCCTTCTGAAACGACTCGTTTGCGAAACTCTTCTAACAATCGTTTTGTATGTTCGCCCGGTACACCGTCGCCAATGACACGACCATCGACTTTGACGACCGCAATGACTTCTGCTGCGGTTCCTGTTAAAAATACTTCGTCTGCCGTGTACACATCATGACGAGTGAACGGTTCCTCTTTAACGACATAGCCGAGGTCTTTAGCGATGTCCATGATCGCATCGCGCGTAATGCCTTCAAGTGCCCCGACATATCCTGGTGGTGTATATAACACGCCGTTTTTGACGATAAATACGTTATCTGCTGAGCCTTCAGCGACATATCCTTGGTCGTTGAGCATGAGCGCTTCGCTGACGTTTGCTAAATGCGCTTCAATTCGCACTAATACGTTGTTTAAATAGTTTAACGATTTTACTTTCGGACTTAGTACATCTGGTCGATTTCGTCTCGTTGCTACAGTAACGACCTCAATGCCCGTTTCATATAAATGTTTTGGGAAGATTGCCAACGGTTCAACGATGACGACTACTTGTGGCTTCGGACATTTGTATGGATCAAGTCCAAGGTCACCGACACCGCGCGACACGACCACGCGAATATAAGCGTCTTCAAAGCCGTTTTTTTGCACCGTCTGGACGATAATATTTGTTAATTCTTCTTTTGTGTACGGAATGTTCAATAAAATAGATTTCGCTGAATTGTATAGGCGGTCAATATGTTCTTTCATGCGAAACACGTTGCCGCTGTACACGCGAATGCCTTCAAACACCCCATCCCCATAAAGAAAACCGTGATCGTATACAGAGATTTTCGCATTTTCTTTTGTGACAAATTCATCGTTCAGAAAAATCCACTGTTCACTCAATGTTTTTCCCCTCTTCCCCTGTTCGCCGTCTCTTGCTTCTTATGTTGATTGCGACTTTTGTTAGATTTATTTGAAAATTATCATACGACCATTTACCAAAAGAGTCAATACTATTTCATCGAATTTTTTGATTATTTCGATTAGTTAAAATGTTATGTATCCGCTTACATAATTGATATATCAAGGAAAAGAAAGGGTATAAAAAATTTTGAACATTTTTTGACTAATAAAAAAGCCCCTTGCTTGTGCAAGGGGATTACTAGCGTCCCAGGAGAGATTCGAACTCCCGACCGACGGCTTAGAAGGCCGTTGCTCTATCCAGCTGAGCTACTGGGACATATGATCTTGGTTTGGACAATTGTTATTGTAATGATGTTTATGAAAAAAGTCAATAGGGGCGGCGGAATTTTCTTGCCCCTATTGTGTTTTGTATATGCTCGTTACATCATGAAGGAGTTGGCCGTCGATGTTGTAAAAATGTACGGTTATGTTTGTTTCGTCTATATGAAGCATAGCATATGTTTTTTCACGACGCAGACGCGGTAAATAAATGCTTCCTGGATTAATGAAAAGGACGTCATCGATTTGTTCACATCCTGCAATGTGCGAGTGACCGAAGCAAACGATGCGTGCCCCGACTTCTTTTGCTTTATAATATAGGTTCATGAGCGTCATTTTGACGTTGTACAAGTGACCATGTGTAATGAAAAAGCGAACACCGTTCACATCTTCAACAAGATCGGTTGGAAAACGACGTTCATGGTCGCAATTTCCTCGCACAACAAGCATATGTTGCAACGCTTCATGATCGCTCATCAACTCCGAGTCACCGCAATGAATGATTGCATCGACATGTTGTTTATGACGTGAAACGATTGTTTGTAATTCAGTTGTTAATCCGTGGCTATCGCTTATGATTAATACGTTCACGACTCATTCCCCTTTTCAAACAGCTTGTCCCATATGCTCAAAAGATGTTGTAACGCCTTTGCCCGATGGCTTATTTCATTTTTCTCCTCTTTTGTTAATTGGGCCATCGTTCGTTGTTTTTCAGGCACGTAAAAAATCGGGTCGTACCCGAAACCGTTCTCACCTATTGGCTCTTCTGTAATATAGCCTTCGCACACACCGTCTACCGTCGTTGTTTCCCCGTTCGGTTTTGCAACAGCTAACGTGCAATGAAAACGGGCGGTTCGTTGTTCAAAAGGCACACCTTGTAACTTTGTAAGCACTTTTTCAATGTTTGCTTGATCGTCTTTTCCCTCGCCAGCGTAGCGAGCCGAGTACACGCCCGGCTCACCGTTTAGCGCATCGACGATTAAACCAGAATCATCTGCAATGACGACTTCATGAAGCATATTCGCAATCGTCGTTGCTTTTAATATCGCATTGTCTGTAAACGTCGTTCCCGTTTCTTCAACATCCGGTATGTCATCGTAGTCAAGAAGCGAACGAACGTCGATTCCTTTTTTCGCAAACAATTGTTGAAACTCGGCTACTTTTCCTTTGTTTTTTGTAGCAATGATCATCCGCTTCACTTTGCTTCTTCCCCTTCCGAACGATGTTGCATAATTTGTTCCGCAAGGGAACCGAGCGCTTCTTTTTGTCGAGCAATCAGCTCGTGAATGCCTTTTTCAGCAACCGTTAATAAATCGAGCAACTGCTCGTATGAAAATGTCGCTTCTTCCCCTGTTCCTTGAATTTCAACAAAGCGCCCCGAGCCTGTCATGACAATATTCATATCGACATGTGCTTTTGAATCTTCAACGTAATTTAAATCTAAAATAATGCCATGCTCTTCATCTATTCCGACTGATGTGGCAGCTAAAAAATCTGTAATCGGGAGCGTCGGTATTTTTTTTTCTTCGACCATTTTTCCAAGCGCCAACGTCATGGCGACAAATGCCCCTGTAATTGACGCTGTGCGCGTTCCACCGTCCGCTTGAATGACATCACAATCAATCCAAATCGTTTTTTCCCCTAATTTTTGCAAATCAACAACAGAACGAAGCGCCCGGCCAATAAGCCGTTGAATTTCCATCGTTCGCCCTGACAACTTTCCTTTGCTTGCTTCGCGAATGTTTCGTTGCTCGGTTGCGCGCGGAATCATCGCATACTCCGCAGTAATCCATCCCTTTCCACCTCCACGCATAAACGGTGGAACTTTATCTTCGATGCTTGCTGTACAAATGACTTTCGTATCGCCAATTGCAATGAGCACCGAGCCTTCTGGATGTTTTAAATAGTTCGGTTCAATATGTACGGGACGAAGCTCTTCATTTGTTCTACCATCTACTCTCACAAAAAATCCTCCTCAATGTATGTTCACGAAATAAGAGGCAGGAACACTGCCTCTCGACGATGAATCTTTATATAGTATAGCAAAAAATTGGTTTCAAAAACTACCTGTGTTCACATTTTGCGGTCTTGTTACCGGTTCGGATAACGGTTTGCCACTTTCATCAACTAATTCCGCTTTTCCGTTCACTGTAATGGCAACGCTCTCCACTCCTGGCTGTTCTGTTAACGACAACACTAAACAATTGAGCACATGCGTCGACACAACGTTTTTCTCCACGCTGCCATAAATCGCTTCGTTAAAGTTTAACGTCACTTTTCCATTTTCATATTTTGGCGCTTCTAACAATTTTGCATCCGCTTGAAAATCGCTTAATAACCCAGAACCGTAGCTCGGTCCTTTAATCAGTTCATTCACAACTGCGGCTAACTCATCTTGTTCGCTATTCGGTACGCGTCTCGTTACCGGTACATAATACGTTTGTTTCCCGTCTTGCGCTAAAAAGTAGACGATGACCGGATGCGTATTCGTAATATCGACAACACCGTTCGTTTCAATGTTAATTCCGTCATCTCTACTTAGTTCGTCGCTAATTGGCGTTCCGTTGACCGGCATCATGTTTTGGTCATGGCCATTCATCCGAATTTTTACACGTTTCACATTATCAAATTGCGTCACTGTCCATGTGATTGCTTGTAAAATTCGCTTTTCATCTTCTGGACGATAATTCGCAAATTCTTTCGAAAAATCAATAACAAGCGTGCCATCTTGTTTTAAATTGACGCTTAACACTTGGGTGTCAGCTGGAAGAACGGCACGAAATCCGTTTGGCAACAGCTCTGAAATTGGACCATTTTCTACTAAATATTCGAGTACTTGTTTTGCAGCTGCGTTTGTTTTTGGCAAGGCAAACGTTTGTGGAACGACAAAGCCGTTTTTATCAATTAAGTACAATTCGCGTTGAACGGTTTCTGTCGCTTGTTCTTTTTGTGCTGCTTCTTTTTCTTGCAACGCTTGCTCGTCTTCTATATACGTTACATCTTTTGGCGGATCAATTTCCTTTGTTGCTTTTTCACCTCCAAACAGCCCACATCCTGACAGAATAAAAACAAACATTGTTACAATGATCCATACGCGGCGCATGGACTCCCCTCCTCACACGGTTTGTACTACTATGTATACGAGCCGTCCAAAAAAGTAGAACAAAAAATCCTTCGGCATATGCGAAGGATTTTAAAATAATTGGATCGTTTCGACATGTTCAATTGGATGACCGAACCATTTCGAAGCAATTTGTTGAAACATTTCTTTCGGTCCAGTCGTTAAAAATATATGTTCGCGACGTTTATTCCCCGTATAAAGCAAATCGCTATGATGCAAAATCGTGCTCACTTCCCGCGCTGTTTCATCGCCAGAACAAATAAGTTTCACGTGCTCCCCCATATATTGTTGAATCAGTGGACTTAAAAGCGGATAATGTGTACAGCCTAAAATGAGCGTATCAATCGGTCGATCTTTTAACGGTTGAAGCGATTCGGCGACAATTTGCTTTGCTTCTTCCCCTTCAAACTGTCCGCTTTCCACTAAAGGAACAAACTTTGGACAAGCTAAACTTTCTACTTTCACATCACTATTAATGGATTTTAGCGCTTGTTCGTACGCGCTGCTTTTCACCGTTCCGATCGTGCCGATGACACCGATATGATAGTTTTTTGTAATTTTTAACGCGGTACGAGCGCCAGGATGAATGACACCGATCACGGGAATGTTGAGCGTATCGCGAATTTCTTCTAGTGCGACAGCAGTTGCTGTGTTACATGCAATAACGAGCATTTTTATGTCATATCCAAGCAAATAGTTCGTCATTTCCCATGTAAATTGTCGAATTTCTTCCCGTGGTCTCGGTCCGTACGGACAGCGTGCTGTGTCTCCTAAATATACAATTTGTTCTTTTGGTAGTTGGCGCATCATTTCTCTTGCAACGGTTAATCCACCAACGCCTGAATCAATAACTCCAATCGGTCTTTCCAATGTATTCGCCTCATTCTTTGTTGATGTATGACAAAACATCTTTCATTATAACACACATCAAATCAATAGAAAACCGGCTTGCCTAAACTAAAAAGGCGAGCCGGTTCTCTTTATAGTTCAAGTTCTCCCATTCGAAGCAATTCAACAACAGCTTGTGAGCGCCCCTTTACCCCAAGCTTTTGCATTGCATTCGAAATGTGATTCCGAACTGTTTTTTCGCTAATGAACAGTTCACTAGCAATTTCTTTCGTCGTCTTGTCTTGCAACAACAGCTCGAATACTTCTCGTTCTCTTTTTGTGAGCAGCGGCTTTTGATTCAAGTGGATAACCCTCCTTGCTTTTACCAGACCGAAACGGATGGGTATATATTTAGTCAACATATCGTATGCAAGAAGGGAAATAACGGTTACATATTTTCAGCTAATCGCGCACGTGCGCTTTCGTCCCAAGCGACTCCTTTTCCTGTCGTTTTTGACATTTGCACCATCGTCCCACGCCCTGTAAATGCAATCGTTCCATCTTGTTTTTTCCCAACGTAATGTAAATCGACAGAAGAGTTACCGATGTGTGCGACTTTTACACCGATATGTAGCTGCTCACCAAAATATACTTGTTGTAAAAAGTCGCATTGTAAATTCGCCACAACCGGAATGGCATCATGTTCTTTCCCTAACCAATCGTTCATAAAGCCGAGATGTTCAAAAAATGCGATGCGCGCTTCTTCAAAATATACAAAAGGAACGGTATTGTTTAGATGGCCAAACATATCTGTTTCTGAAAAGCGAACGCGCACCGGATGAAAAAAAGAAAAACGTTGTTCCCATTCTTTCATATCGTCAATATAAGAGATTTTCACCTTCCCTCTCCCCCTCTACAAAAATTTAGCTAACATCAGAAACATAAGGCCGACTCTTTAAGAGCCGACCTTTTTGTTACACTTCATCGCTACCGAAGAAATTGCGGAACATTTGAATCGTTGCTGCGCGGTTCAATGCCGCAATAGACGTTGTGAGCGGAATGCCTTTCGGGCAAGATTGCACGCAGTTTTGTGAATTTCCGCAGTTCGCTAATCCACCATCACCCATAATCGCTTCAAGACGCTCCGCTTTATGCATTGCTCCTGTTGGGTGAGCATTAAATAAACGCACTTGCGAAAGCGGTGCTGGACCGATAAAGTTTGATTTACTATTCACGTTCGGACAAGCTTCTAAACATACACCGCACGTCATACATTTAGATAGCTCATACGCCCATTGCCGTTTGCGCTCTGGCATGCGCGGTCCTGGACCTAAGTCGTACGTTCCATCGATTGGAATCCATGCTTTTACTTTTTTCAACGAATCAAACATGCGGCTACGGTCGACTTGCAAGTCGCGAATGACAGGGAACGTGCGCATCGGTTCTAAACGAATCGGCTGTTCAAGCTGATCAACAAGCGCCGTACACGATTGACGCGGCTTGCCGTTAATCACCATCGAACAAGCGCCACACACTTCTTCTAAACAGTTCATTTCCCAAGCAACAGGCGTCGTTTTTTCCCCTTTCGCATTGACCGGATTGCGCCGAATTTCCATGAGCGCCGAAATAATGTTCATATTCGGACGATACGGAATGACAAACTCTTCTTCGTAAGGGGCTGTATCCGGACGGTCTTGTCTTGTGACAATAATCCGAATCGTTTTATTTTCGCTCATGATTTCACTTCCCCTTTCTTTTTCGTATAGTCGCGCTTGCGCGGTTTAATGAGTGATGTATCCACTTCGCGATAGTGGAATGATGGCCCGTCTGGCGTGAAGCTTGCCATCGTTGTTTTTAACCATTCTTCATCGTTTCGCTCAGGAAACTCTGGTTTATAGTGCGCTCCACGGCTTTCGTTACGGTTGTAAGCGCCAAGCGTGATGACGCGAGCTAGCTGCAACATGTTGTAAAGCTGACGTGTGAACGACGCACCTTGGTTGCTCCATTTCGCTGTATCGTTAATGTTAATGTTCTTATAACGCTCAAGCAATTCTTGAATTTTTTCATCTGTTTTTAATAGTTTATCATTATAACGAACGACTGTGACGTTATCTGTCATCCATTCACCAAGCTCTTTATGCAAGACGTAGGCGTTTTCTGTGCCGTCCATCGCCATAATTTGCGCCCATTTTTCTTGTTCTTGTTTTAAATAGCGTTCATATAACGAAGAAGGCATTGCATCTGCTGATTTTTCAAGCCCTTTCATATATTCAACTGCTTTTGGACCAGCTACCATTCCACCATAAATCGCAGATAATAACGAGTTCGCACCGAGACGGTTAGCGCCGTGCATCGAATAGTCGCACTCGCCTGCCGCAAACAATCCTTTAATGTTTGTCATTTGATCATAATCAACCCATAATCCACCCATTGAATAGTGGACAGCTGGGAATATTTTCATCGGTACTTTTCTTGGATCTTCACCCATGAACTTTTCATAAATTTCAATAATGCCACCTAACTTAATATCAAGCTCTTTCGGATCTTTATGCGATAAATCTAAATAAACCATGTTTTCGCCGTTAATACCGAGCTTTAAGTCGACACACACATGGAAAATTTCACGCGTCGCAATATCGCGTGGAACGAGGTTTCCGTAAGCCGGATATTTTTCTTCTAAGAAATACCACGGTTTTCCGTCTTTATACGTCCAAACTCGTCCGCCTTCTCCACGCGCTGATTCACTCATTAAACGAAGCTTATCATCGCCCGGAATAGCTGTCGGATGAATTTGGATAAACTCTCCGTTTGCATAATATGCACCTTGTTGATATACGATCGATGCTGCTGAACCGGTATTAATGATGGAGTTTGTTGACTTCCCAAAAATAATCCCTGGACCACCTGTTGCCATGATGACCGCATCTGCTGGGAACGCTTTAATCTCCATCGTTGTCAAGTTTTGTGCGACAATTCCGCGACATACTTGTTCATCATCTAAAACAGCACCTAAAAACTCCCAACTTTCATATTTTGTCACTAAACCAGCGACTTCGTGACGGCGCACTTGTTCATCAAGCGCGTAAAGAAGCTGCTGTCCTGTCGTTGCCCCTGCATATGCAGTACGGTGATGCTGCGTTCCACCAAAGCGACGGAAATCAAGCAATCCCTCTGGCGTACGGTTGAACATGACACCCATGCGATCAAGCAAATGAATAATGCCTGGGGCCGCTTCACACATCGCTTTTACTGGAGGTTGATCCGCTAAAAAGTCCCCACCATATACTGTATCATCGAAGTGTTCCCACGGAGAGTCCCCTTCTCCTTTTGTATTGACCGCACCGTTAATGCCACCTTGTGCACAAACAGAGTGAGACCGCTTCACAGGAACTAATGAAAATAAATCTACTTTTACGCCTGCTTCGGCAATTTTAATTGTTGCCATTAAGCCGGCAAGACCTCCACCAACAACGATAATTTTTCCTTTACTCATGTCTCCTCACTCCTTCAATGTTGTGGATTAAACGAATGCTAAAATCGCGCGTATACCAACGATCGAAAGCGCGACAAAAATCCCCATTGTCACGTATGTAGAAATTTGTTGTGAACGAGGAGTCACTGTAATACCCCAGCTAACAAAAAACGACCATAGCCCATTTGCAAAGTGAAATACCGCAGAAACGATTCCAACAATATAAAATGCAAGCATAAACGGGTTCGCAACGATGTTCGCCATCATATCATAGTTCACTTCCGCACCAAATGCAGCTTGAACGCGCGTTTCCCATACGTGCCAGACGACGAAAATGAGCGTAATAATCCCCGTTAAGCGTTGCAACATAAACATCCAGTTACGAAAATATCCGTAACGACTGACATTGTTTTGTGCCGTAAATGCGATATATAGCCCATAGATGGCATGAAATAATAGCGGAAGAAAAATAACGAAAATTTCTAAAAAGTAACGAAACGGTAGCTGCTCCATAAAAGCGGCCGCCTTGTTAAATGCGTCTGCTCCTCTTGTTGCAAAATGGTTAACAACTAAATGCTGTGTTAAAAACAGCCCGACTGGAATGACTCCGAGCAATGAATGGAGTCGACGATAAAAAAACTCTCGATTTTGTGCCATACATAACCCCCCTTGAAATTGTCATCTTCCTTTTCTATGAGCTCCCATCCGCATCTACTAGACAATGAACAATAGAAGTGTAAACACTTCCATTTCCATTGATCATTGTCACATTCATTGTACTCCCAGAATGTAGGAGCGTCAAGAAAAGGTGTTCACGAAATGTTCAATCATTTAAAATTTTAAAACAACTATACTTCTAGTGAAGTCCGAAATAAAAGAAAAGTCAATACTGTTTTTCATGTTGTTGTGCGCTATAATGAAAAAATAGAGAGGGGAATTGAACGTGAGCGGGCATGAACAGTGGAAACAAATGAATATTTCTGCTTTTAGCGACTTTTTATTTCGGCAAGAATTGTTGCCAAATTTGTTCGGAAAAGAAACGCCATTTATTTTGTATTGGGCAGGAAAAGATTTAGCGAGAAAATACCCGCTAGCTACAATCGATGATGTCATTGCTTTTTTTGAACAAGCGGGTTGGGGAAATTTATCGTTGCTTGAAGAGAAAAAAGATCAATGTGAACTTCGATTAGAAGGACCGCTCGTTGCGATGCGGTTCGATTATAGTGAAGAGTGCACATTTCAACTTGAGGCGGGCTTTCTTGCCCAACAGTTTGAACAGCAAAAAGGATATGTCACAGAAGCGTTTGAACAGCAAAAGCGGCGCGCTAAAACCGTTTTATTCACAGTCAAATGGGACCGAAAAGATGAAGCTGACCGATGACGGTCAGCTTTCGTACGTTTGAAGCGTTTCGTAAATTTTTTGTGCCACATGTTTTGGAATGTTCGCTTCTTGAAGCTGTTCAACCGTTGCCTCTTTCATTTTTTTAATCGATCCGAAATGTTGCAATAGCGCTTGTTTTCTTTTTGCACCAACTCCCGGAATTTGATCGAGAATGGAATGAAACGCAGATTTTGAACGAACTTGCCGATGAAATGTAATCGCAAACCGGTGCACTTCTTCTTGAATGCGCTGCAGCAAATAAAACTCTTGACTATTTTTCTCTAATGAAACGATGCTCGGTGGATCACCAAAAAGGAAATGGGACGTTCGGTGTTTCTCGTCTTTCACTAACCCAGCGATCGGAATTGATAACCCAAGTTCGCATTCCAACACTTCTTTTGCGGCTTGTATTTGCCCTTTTCCTCCATCGACAACAATGAGATGAGGGAGCGGTAAACGTTCACGTAATACACGAGTATAGCGTCGGCGAATGACTTCGCGCATCGACTCGTAATCATCTGCCCCTTGCACCGTTTTTATTTTATATTTACGATATTCTTTTTTTTCCGGCTTTCCGTCAATAAATACGACCATGGCGGCAACAGCGTCTGTTCCTTGAATGTTTGAATTGTCAAACGCCTCAATCCGATGAGGTGTCGGAATCCCGAGCGCTTCACCTAGCCGTTCAACCGCGCGAATCGTTCGTTCTTCGTCACGTTCAATTAAAAAGAACTTTTCTTGCAGCGCAATGTGCGCATTTTTACAAGCTAAATCAACAAGTTCTTTCTTTTTGCCGCTTTTCGGCTGTGTAACGTTCACATCGAGCAATTTCGCCGCCATTTCCCCATCGATTTCTCGTGGCAATACAACTTCGCGTGGCTTTAAATGATAATGTTTACTGTAAAATTGACCTAAAAACGTTAAAAATTCTTCTTCCGGCTCTTGGTACAGCGGAAACATCGACACGTTTCGTTCGATGAGCTTCCCTTGTCGAATAAAAAATACTTGTACGCACATCCATCCTTTATCGTACGCATATCCAAAAATGTCGCGATCAACGAAATCGTGTAAAATCATTTTTTGTTTTTCCATTAATGTTTCGATATACGAAATTTGGTCGCGGTATTCTTTCGCCCGCTCAAACTGTAACTGTTCCGCTGCTTCCATCATCTTTTCTGTCAATGTCTCTTTGACTTCTTTATAGCCGCCGTTTAAAAAGCGCGTAATTTGTTCAACAATTTGTTTATTTTCTTCTTCCGGTACGTGATATTCACACGGTCCTAAACATTGTCCCATATGATAATATAAACAAACTTTTTTCGGCATCTTCTCACATTTTCTTAACGGATATAAACGATCGAGCAATTTTTTCGTTTCATGTGCCGCTTGGGCGTTTGGGTACGGACCGAAATATTTCCCTTTATCTTTTTTCACCGTCCGAGTAATGATCAGACGCGGATGTGTTTCACCGGTAATTTTAATGAATGGATAGCTTTTATCGTCTTTTAACATGACGTTATATTTCGGATCGTATTTTTTTATTAAATTCATTTCTAAAATAAGCGCTTCTAAATCGGAAGATGTCACGATATATTCAAAATCAGCAATTTCATTCACTAAGCGAAGTGTTTTTCCGTCATGTGTGCCTGTAAAATAAGATCGAACACGATTTTTCAACACTTTCGCTTTTCCAACGTAAATGACTGTTCCGTGTGCATCTTTCATTAAATAGCAGCCCGGCTGATCGGGCAAAATCGCTAACTTTTCTTTTAATCGCTCATTCACGGTTTCCCTCCTCTCGCCATTCATATACTGTGATGCGCCCATATACAGGATCAGATAATAAGCTCGATTCATACGTCCGAATCGGGCGAATATATGGACGAACGTCTATCCCTTGCGCTTGAAACCCTTTGACGACATGATCAGTCACATACACTTTCGCATGTGAAAATGCGGCTTTGTCACGTTGAAAAACATGAAATGAAAACACACGTTCATGAGGAAAAGAAACACGTAAATACTCAAGAACACGCGTCTCTTCCCACGTAAATAAAATAAACGGTTGTTCTTTCTGTTCAAAATCATACGCCAACTGATACGTCGCTGGCAACTGTGTCGCTTGATTGTTTACCCCTTGTATGCCGATTACCGTTTGAGAAACGAGTAAAACGAGCATAACGATGAGGCGCATGCGCGATGTTGACTGAAGGGCGCTTACAAACAAAAAGAATGAAACGATGATGACAATCGGCAATATATGCCTCGGTTTTTCAATATTTTGCGCAAATAGCGCCCAAAGAAAATACGTCAATAAAAGTAAACGATATAAATTGGGAAGAAATATATGCTTCCACGTCATAAAGAACAAAATAGCAAAACAACTAAGTAGCCATACAGACTGCTTTGCCATGCCTGTCCAAATGATATTATAAAAAATAAGGAGATATACTCGCTGCCAAAACGGTGCCTCATCCGTTGAAACCGTTCCTCCCCATTGTGTAAAATGCCCTGTTACGAATGAAAAGGCAAGCTGCCAAAAACCTTCTCCTTCCGTTGCAGCTACTGCACTTATCCAAATGAATTGAAACGCAACCGCTACCAAACTGTATAACAAAAGCTGTGTCAAACGATACCTCCGCTTCCACCAAACATATAATATACCAACCCCAAAAGGAATGTACGATAAGCGAATACCAAGCATGATGCTAAATAATAATAACGGTAGCCATTGCACATGAACACGATCCGAGTGAAGCGCCCGTTCTAAACTCCACACATACCACCATAAAAGAGCGAGAGCACTCCCCTCCGACATCGGTTGTGAAACGATTAACATGACGTAGCTAAGCGATTGGACGAGTGCTGTCATGAAGAGCGCATACTTTTTTTCTACGTATGTTTTAGCAAGCAAATAAATTGGAATTATCGCACTCGTCATGAGTAATCCATTCCAAATCGCAAGCGCTTTAGCAGCATTGTCAACAAACGAATGAATGAGCATCCCGCCAAAAATAAAATACGGATATCCTGGAAAATGTGGTTGCATCGCAAGTAAATCATATCGATCGAGGGCGAGAGCAAAGTCCACTTCATCCCACGTTGCTGCAAATGGGCTAGCATAGACGAAATACGATGCGCATACGGTAAACAGCACGATGATTGAAACGATTCGCACAATAAAACCCTCCTAAGTAAAAAAGTACAAGGCTCCCCTTGTACTTTACATCACTTGTTGTTCAAGCACCTTCTCATTTTTTTCGTTTTTTTCTTCTTTCGCACCATAACGTGTTTTCACAAGTAAATAAATGACGACGAAATAACCAATATATGCTAACACTTCTTCAAGTGATGGCATCGATGAATAACCGAATAACGCCTTGAAGAAAATACCGACGTCGCCAGAAAGAATCGGTTCTTGTCCTGTGTCACGCACGAAATGTTCATGGTCAATCGGATGTTCCGGCATAAACCATGTAATATCGTACACGTGCGGCATGACGCTACCGATAATTTTTAAATCTTGCAACATCGAAATGCCTTGTACAAGCAATCCTGCTGCAATCAAAATGATAAATGCACCTGTGACTTTAAAAAACGTTTTTAACGGTACGCGCATCGTTCCTTTAAAGAACATGTAGCTGACAATAGCAGCGATCGTTAAACCGGTAATGGCTCCCCATCCTTGTACCGCTGCTCCGATGTTTCCACCTGTAATGGCAGCGAAGAAAAAGACCGTCTCCACTCCTTCGCGCAATACAACTAAAAATGAATGCATCACCATACCAAATACGTCCCCTTTAGACACGTATTTGCTCATTTTTCCTTCCATACTACTTTTTATATCTTTGCTATTTTCTGCCATCCAAAATACCATTTGCGTCAGCAAGATGGAAGAAATGAAGATGATGCTCACCTTTAAATATATTTCGCTTGCCATCGTGGAAAAACCAGTTAGCACGACTTGGAATAATAATGCGACAATCGCGCTTGCAAACACAGCTAGCCCTGCGCCAAGCCAAACATATTTCACATAACGTGATTGATCAATGCGCTTCAAATACGATGTAATAATTCCAACAATTAATAGCGCTTCTAACGCTTCACGAAACGTAATGAGCAGTGCTTGAACTTCCAACGCACGCGCCCCCTTTCTTTACTTCCGTTTTCTCGCGGCATACACGACAACCGCAACAATAACAGCGATAATAGCAATAATCGGAATCCAGTTTTTCACATCCGACAAATCCGTCCATTCCGTCTTTTTTGCCGCTGCTAATCGATCTAAATCTTCTTCAGTAAAATGACCCGTTTCAATATTTTCTAATTCAAATTGATCTTGCAACGCTTTCAAAATCGTTTGCTTGCTTTCTTTAAATTGATTGATGTTCGATTCTTTCTTTCCTACTCCAAACAATCCCGGATTTCCGAGCGATTGAAGGGCAACATCGAACTGTTGTTTTAATTTTTCATCTAACTCGGCATCGTTTTGTTGTACAATCGGGGAAAGAGCTTTATATGTAGCAAATGCTTTCGCTAATAAACGTTTGCTCGTATCGTAATTATCAAAGTTTTTTTCTACATTTTCTAAACGACGAGCAACGTTTAACACAAGCACTTTTTGCATTGCTGAAACGATCGTATCCTCATCTTTATTTTCAATCGCCTCTAAAATAATCGCAGACGGTTCTGGACCCATATGCATATCAATTTCTTTTTGCACCGTTTCATAAATTGCCTTCACTTCATCGAACTTTCCCTCTTGCGCTTTCGCGACCATCTCTTTATACGCTTCAGCAACCGCTTCTTCGTTCGGATCACCGTATGAGTAAGCGAACGAAGACATAGGGGCTGAAGTAAAAATTAATATCATTGATAAACAAAAAAATAAAAACTTTTTCACTCCGATCTCCTCCTTCGATGATAATGATAATAATTATCATGATTGTTGTCAAGAAAAAATGCTAGAGAATCTCTCTCTAGCGTTGTTGAACAGAGCGCATATACTTTCGTTTTACCGGACGGCACATTTCTTTCACGATCGCAGGAAGAACGTGTTTTAAGTAAGCTGTAAACTTAATAAACGACTGACCTGTTGTCCTCACTTGATATACAATCGGCACTTCTTTTAAGCGGAATCCTTTGCGAACTAAATTTAACGTCAATACTTGAGCGTAGTTGTAATCATGAATAATTTCCGCTTCTTCCATCGCCTCACGTGAAAAAGCCCGCATGCCTGATTGACCATCGTAAATCCATGTTTTTAATAAAATGGATTGAAGCAACGTAAACATATAATTTCCGATGCGGCGATGCCATTTCATCCCATGAATCGTTCCTAGAAAGCGAGAACCCATCGTATAATCCGCTTCTCCACATAAAATAGGCATGATGAGATCTGGGATTTGCTCTGGTGGATATTCATTATCTGCATCAATCATGACACCGATGTCGGCTTCAAGTTCGATGCATTGTTGTAAACCGGTACGTACAGCTGCCCCTAACCCACGATTTCGTTCGTGTCGATAAATGAAATCAGCTCCCGCCTGCTTAGCGACGTCAACCGTACGATCCGTTGAGCCGTCGTCAATCACTAATACGTATACGTTTATATTCGGTTGAATTTGTCTCGGAATACGACGAATGACTTCTCCAATCGCTTCCTCCTCGTTATGTGCAGGCAAAAATACAACGACTTTCATCTTTTTCCCTCTTTCTTCAGCGCTTCGACTAACACAGGGCCACGGCTATGGCTCGGATATGGAGCCCCTAACAAATAAGCAATCGTTGGGGCAAGGGAAACGAGGCTATGTTTTTCATCAATCCGCTTTCCTTTTTCGATCATCGGACCGTACATAAAAAATGGAACGTATCGTTCTCCTTCATCTAAATGGCCATGTCCACCAATGCCATCTGCTTGTCCATGATCTGCACAAACGATGAGCGTCGTGTTGTCCATTTTCCCTTGCTCATGCAACCACTCAACAAATTGTTGAATGAACCGATCAACTTCTTCAATTTTTTGCACATACTCATCATAATGTACACCGCGACTATGACCGGTTTGATCCGTTCCAATGAATTGAACGACGAATAAATGTAAATCTTGTTCGGCCATGATTTGTTTCGCCCGCTCCATAATGTTACGATCTGCCACATCGTTATGCATGACAGCTGTAACTGTTTCGACATCATTTCCTAGGGAATCGACAAGATGAGCGATACCGAGCACTTTTCCTTTTTTCCCTACTTTTCGAAGTGAATCAAAAATGCTTTCTACTCGAATACCTAGCTTCCATACCATATTTGAACGAATACCGTGTTCAAACGGATACGTTCCTGTAAGCATCGACGTAAAACAAACGACCGTCCGAGCAGGATATACTGTTTCCATTTGTGTAAAATCTGTTCCATTGGCACGGAGCGATTTTAAAAATGGAGCGTTTGCTTGTTCAAAACGATCTTTTCTCATTCCATCAATCACGAGGACGATGACGCGATCGCTCAACGGCTTATCATTTGGAGGCACATTGTTCGTATAATGACCGATCACTTTCGGCTTCCAGTCAAATAAATAGCGATGTAAAATAAATGACCATATAAAAACAAATGCGTAAAAAGCAATGAATGACGGAACATGTACATCATGTTGCATCCCGTATTCCCACATCGAAAGAAGAAGCAACACTTTCGGTAATTGCTCTTGCGCATTTCCGCTCGTAGAGTCACTATTTTTTAATACGAGTTTCCAAAAACGAGTGAAATTCAACCACGTTGTTCCAATGCGTAAATGATAATATAACGTCCCCCAAAAGAAGACGGTAAAAAAGAAGTAGAGACTGACAGCAAGCAAAAGTAAGCTCGTCGGAACGAAAGACCAAATCATTAAAAACATGACGTACGGAATCCATAAATAGTTACGTAAAAATAACGGATAGTCATATACGTAGTACAAAACGAAAAGAGGAATGGTAAGCAAGAAACTATAAAATAACTTTTCCCCTTCTTCCAACGTGATGCCATCAAATAAATGGAAAAGAACCATCGTTCCGATGACAAAAATCGGAGTAAATGGTTTTCCTTCATTTAATAAGTTCCAGCATCTTGCCGCTATTTTTTCAAACTTCGATGCTTTTTTCATGCTGCGTCCGTTACAGAAAACTTATAAGACTTTATAAGAAACTTATAAAAATCTATGTTTCCTTCCTTGTTCATCACGTCCGATTTCGCCAAAGCTACTCTCGTTTGTTTGACGCTCCGAAGGCTTAAATTCCCCACTAACGTATGGGTACATATCCATAGCTAGCGTTTAGTGCTGTGCGATGGATTGAACATAGTTTTTAAGGTTTATACTTGCATTGAAATCCCGATCTATTTCTATCCCACAAGTTTCACATCGGTACATTCGTTCGGATAGAGAAAGTTTCTCTTTTACATGACCGCATCGACTACACGTTTTACTTGAAGGATAAAATCGGTCTGCGAGTATAAACTGGATTCCATGCCATGCACATTTGTACGCCATTTGTCGTTTGAACTCGTGGAATGTTTGTTGTTGAATCGCTTTTGATAACTTTTTGTTTTTCAACATCCCACTTGTATTCAAATCCTCCATCACGACATACGCTGGCTTGGTTTTCACCAACGTTGTTGTGATGTAATGGGTATAGTTTAGCTGTATGTTCTTTAGCCTTCGTCGCCTTTTCAGAAGAAGGAATTCAAGTTTCTTGATGTTTTCCGTTTTGCTGTAACGGAATTCACCTCCTTCGGTTTGAACTTTGTTCATTTCGTATTTTCGTGACAGCTTTCTTTGTAGTCTTTTGATTTGTTTTTCAAGCTTTTTAACTTTAGGCATGTGATGGATATTAGAAAACGTCATACCGTTGCTGACAGTTGCAAGAGATTTAATTCCTACATCCACCCCAATGCCTTCGGTGTATGCGTCATGTTTCTGTTCGACTTCTTCTACACCAATTGTCAAAAACCAATGAAGTCCATCAAACACGATTCGTGGATTGACGTATTTCACCTGTTTTCCATATGGAATACGTCCTCGTTCCGCCAAACGAATCCAATTGAACTTTTGTTTGTTTTTCTTCTTGGACGGGGTGAGTTTTTCTAATTTTACGTGTGTGTCGGTCACTTTGATTTTAGCGGTGTCTTGATAAAAACTCGGGCGTGTTCGTTTTTTCGTTTTAAATTTCGGGAATTTCGTCCGTCCTTCAAAAAAGTTTTTGTAGGCAATACACGCATCTTTAATCGCTTGTTTCGTAATGTTGTTTGAGAATAGATTGAGCCAATGATACTCTTTCGTTTGTTTCAACTTCGTTAGCTTTTTTCTGATTTCACCGTCTTTCAAAAACTTTCCGCCTTGTTTGTAATTCTCTTGCTGTTGCGCTAATGCAAAATTGTACGCCCATCTGGCAACGCCTGCACATTGAAAAAGTTTTGTCTGTTGCTTATTGTTGGGCAGAAGCATGACTTTGTAGGTTTTAATCACAAATATCACCTCCTACATATTACTTTACTGCAAACTACAAGTAGTTGCAAGTATTTGAATGTAGTTATATAATACTTTAGGAGGTGATGTTATGAATAATCGTGGTCTTAAAAACAGAAAACCTATTTCAAACGCAGTAGATGTAAAAATCTATGAAGCGTTTGAAAAGTTAAGCAAAGAAACGAAAATTCCTAAATCGAAATTGCTTGATGAAGCGTTACAAGATTTGATTATCAAATACACAAGTTCTACCAAATAGGTGGGACTTTATAAATGTTGTATATGTTTTATAAAAATTTATAAAATTTCATTAACTGTTTACACCCTCCTTTCGAACGAATGTCCATAATGTCGGGGTGCGAAACCATACATATAGTCCGACGACATAAGAAAATGAAAATTTAAACAAATGTGTCACTAACGCAAGGGCGTATGCCTGTTCCCAATACGGATGAATGCGCGTTAACGCAAATGCCATAACGGCTTCATACGTAGCTAATCCTCCTGGAGTCATTTGAAATATTTGTCCTCCAACGGTCATACTATTTACCCATAACGATTGAGCAAATGAAAGTGGAAAGGCAACCATTTTCGCCATTTCAAACAAAACGACAGCTTCACATATCCAACTGAACACAATAGCAACAACAATTGGCACAAAGCGACGGCTTTTCCATATCATGTTCCAATGTTGTTTATGTTTTTGTAACCATGACAAATCGATGCGTCGAAGGACAAAAAACAAAACAACGAGCCCGCCAAAAATGAGGGGGAAAATCATGGCGGAACGGATAACGGTGTGCATATAAACGATTGCACCAAAAAAAGCAAAGAAAAACAAAACGATCAAGTCGAGAAGGCGTAATATAATAACAGATTCGGCAACAATCGTAAAAGGAATGCGATCTCTCCTTGCACATATCCCAATGCGGGCAACATCGCCCACTTTAATCGGAAAAATGTGATTAATAAATAAACTAGCAAATAATCCATCGACACACGTTTGAAAGCGAGCCTGAGGCAAATACCATTTCCATGCCATTGCACGCAAAACGAAGGCAAGCCCATACATCATGAACATATAACTTGCGTGCCCCGGTTGCGAAACAAGCTTATGCATAAGATTAAGCAACAGTTGTGCATTAAAATGTTGAACGGTCATCCATATAAATATGGCTATACATACAAAACTAATGAGCCGTATAACGATGTCGATTTGTTTATTTTTCATATTGCTTCGCCCATTCAATCGTCTTTGCTAAGCCTTCTCGTAACGATACATGCGGCTTATATCCGAGCTGTTCTTTCGCTTTCGTAATATCTGCCCATGTAGCGACGACATCGCCAAGCCGAGAAGGTTCGTAATGAATGCGCATATGTGGAAAATGGATGCGCAACTCCGCAAGCAACTCATTCATCGTCACCGGTTGACCAGCTCCAAGATTAAACACATCACTTGTTCCTTTTCGCTCTAGCGCTCGAATCATTCCGTCAACAATGTCATCAATAAACGTATAATCGCGAGCGGTATGTTCACCGTAAACGGTAATCGGCTCGTGGCGCAACAATTGACGAATAAATTTACTAATCGCCATATCCGGCCGTCCCCACGGTCCGTATACAGTAAAATAACGAAAAATCGTCATCGTGTACCCATACATATGTGCGTACGCATGACAAAACGATTCCGCACTATATTTTGCCGCTGCATACGGGGAAACGACTTGTCCATTCGCCATCTCTTCTTTTAATGGCTGAAATGCCCGGTCACCATACACAGACGAAGAAGAGGCGAATAACACATGTTCAACCTCCGCCTCTCCTGCTGCTTGTAATACGTTTACCGTTCCTTTTACATCATAATCAATGTACGTGAGAGGCGCTGCTAATGAAGGCTGCACACCAGGCAACGCCGCTAAATGAAACACAACATTCGGGCGATGATGTAAAAAAATTTGCTTGAGTGCATCTGACTGTAAAATATCTACATGATAAAAATGAAAAAAACCGACGTCTTTTATTTGTTGAAGCTGGCTCTGTTTCCGACACGTTGAGTAATATGGGTGGAAGTTGTCGATGACAACGAGTTCATGTCCAAGTTCAAGTATTTTTTTTCCGAGATGACTACCGATAAATCCTGCTCCACCTGTGATACATACTTTTGCCATTTGTTCGACTCCCTCATCGTTTATGCGCTACTATTGTATCACAATAAAAAAGCCGCGTGGTATGCGCGGCTCTTTTATTTATTCAATGATCGCACCAACAGCATCAAGCACAGCTTTGCTATGTTGAGCTGCCTCATCTTTTTTGTTCTCTGCAATAGCGTTGTACCATTTTTCTGCCGTAGCAAACACTTCTGCAGCTTTTTGTTCACCTAATTTTGCTTTCACATCTAATTCAATCGCTTTTAAGAACATGTTTCCTTCTAACGCTTTTGCTTTTGCTTCGACAACGTTATTTTCGTCTAACTGTGCCGGTGCTTTTTCATGATAGCCTTTCATTTTGCCAAACAACGCTTTTGCATATAATGCACCTACTTCTTCTGCTTTAATGTTTTTGTAGTCATTATTTAATGATAAAATTTCATCTAAGCGAGTTGTCGCAGCTTCATCTCCTTCAGCTAAAGAGCCTTTGATCGCTTGTAAAAAGCCCCATGCTTCAGCTTGTTGACCTTTTAGCTCATCTTCTGCCTTTCCTTCTTTGACACCAGCTTCAATTTTTTCAGCATATGATTTTGATGCTAAATAGTAGCTACGATAAATCGACTTATCCGTTAACTGAATGTACACTTTAAAATCATCTACGTTGTTTGCTTTTAACGCTTCTTCTTGTGCTGCTAAACCAGCGTTAATGCTTTGTTCAAGGCTAGATTCTCCTGTTAATTGATAATATTCATCACGTTTCATCGCTGTTGGGACGAAAATTTCCGCTGCTAGCAACTTAATTTGTTCGAACAATGTTGTCGCTTTTTGTTGGTCGCCAGCTTCAAGTGCAGCTACAACGTCTTTTTGCAATTTCTTTTGCAACTGATAAAAATATGACTGCGTCACTTTATCTACAATTTGGCGCGCTGGATGTACATTTAGCTCTCCACTTTTTCCACCTTGAATCGCTGCTTCAATCGTTTGAGCAAATGTACCATCTAGTTCGTTAATTGGCTTTTGCAGTTGCTCTGTATATGTTTTTTCTACAAGGCTCCAATCAACTGGTTGTCCTTCTTTCGCCTTTTCTGTTTCAGCTTTGATCGCTTTATAAGCATCAATGAACGTTTGAACGTTTACTTGCTCTTCTGCTTGCTCGGTTTCAGCTTGTTGCTCTTCTTGTTTTTCCTCTACTTTTGTTTCTTCCTTTTTCTCTGTCGTTTCTGTTTTTTGTTGTCCGCAACCTGCAAGCACTCCACCTGCTAATAAAAACATGGCAAATACAGCTTTTAATTGACGTTTTTTCATTTCGTATGTATCCCCCTTTTTTTGATAACGATTATCATTAACCGTTATCATTATAGTAGAGAACGATTTTCAATGTCAATATAAAATTTCAAAAAAAATGCCTCGGATTTCTCCGAGGCGTGTCGATTATAAATGTTTGCTTAAAAGACCAACAAGCGCTTCTTTTGGTTGGAAACCAACCGTTTTGTCGACAACTTCGCCGTTTTTAAAGACAAATAACGTTGGGATGCTCATAACGCCAAATTTACCAGCTGTTTCTGGGTTGTCATCGACGTTTACTTTCACGACCTTCACTTTGCCGCCAAGTTCGCGGTCTACTTCTTCTAATACAGGTGCAATCATTTTGCAAGGTCCGCACCAAGGTGCCCAAAAGTCAACGAGCACAACTCCTTCTTTTACTTCATTCACAAACGTTTGATCTGTTGCATTTACAATTGCCATGTTTCATTCCTCCTTAAACATTTCAGTTCCATGCACATAGTATACCATTGAACGTATTCATTACGCCAATCTTTTGCTTCGCTTCTACTATTTCCTTGTCGTCAAAAAATATGCTGAAAAGAAAAGGCAAAGCATCATGCTCTGCCTTATGAATGTACTTTTAATTTTTTAAACTCCTCAATTAAAAGCGGAACGACTTCAAATAAGTCACCGACGATGCCGTAGTCTGCTACTTTGAAAATATTTGCTTCTGGATCTTTATTAATCGCTACGATTACTTTCGAGTTAGACATACCTGCTAAATGTTGGATAGCCCCAGAAATGCCGCATGCAATATATAAGTCTGGCGTAACGACTTTTCCCGTTTGACCGATTTGAAGAGAATAATCGCAATATCCTGCATCGCATGCTCCACGCGATGCCCCAACCGCACCGCCAAGCAAGTTGGCTAACTCTTTCAACGGCTCGAATCCTTCGGCACTTTTGACGCCACGGCCCCCAGCAACAATCACCTTCGCTTCTGACAAATCGACACCTTCCGCTGTTTTTCGTACAACATCACGAACGATTGTGCGTAAATCTTTTATATCTACTTGCACGTCAACAACTGCACCTGTGCGCGTTTCATCTTTCTCAAGTGGAGCAATGTTATTCGGACGAACGGTAACAAACATGAAACCGTCTGTAACAATTTTCTTTTCGAACGCTTTACCAGAATAAATTGGTCTCGTAAAGACGATATTTCCTCCCGTTTCTTCAACAGCAACAACATCGGACACAAGCCCAGACTGCCATTTTGCAGCAAGTTTTGGCGATAAATCTTTTCCAAGCGCTGTATGTCCGAATACAATTCCTTCTGGCTTCTCTTGCTCGACAACCGCTTGCAATGCTTGAGCATACCCGTCTGGTGTATAAGCCGCTAATTTTTCATGCTCGACAACAATGACACGGTCTGCACCGTAAGCAATGAGTTCATTCGCTAATGAGCGAACGCTCGCTCCGACAACGACAGAAACAACCTCTCCGCCTTCCGCGATCGTTTTCGCCGCAGCAATTGCTTCAAACGATACGTTGCGCAACGCTCCGTCGCGCACTTCTGCTAATGTTAACACTTTTCTTGCCATAATCCCCATCCCCCTATTAAATAACTTTTGCTTCTGTATGAAGAAGTGAAACGAGTTCTTTTACTTGCTCCGAAATGTCCCCTTGTAAAATTTTCCCCGCTTCTTTTTTCGGCGGCAAAAAGATTTCAATTGTTTTCGTTTTCGCTTCGACATCATCTTCTTCTAAATCCAAATCATCAAGCTCTAATTCCTCAAGCGGTTTCTTTTTCGCTTTCATAATCCCCGGCAATGATGGATAACGTGGTTCATTTAAACCTTGTTGTGCCGTCACTAATAACGGTAACGATGTTTCAATCACTTCTTCGTCCCCTTCAACATCGCGCACCACTTTCACATTACTTCCATCAATTTCTAATTTCGTAATTGTTGTTACATAAGGAATGCCTAACAATTCCGCAACGCGTGGGCCAACTTGACCGGAACCACCGTCAATCGCTACATTTCCTGCTAAAATTAAATCAGCTTCTTTATCTTTTAAATATTCCGCAAGCACTTTTGCCGTTGTATATTGATCGCGGTTTTCTACATCATCTTCAATGTTAATAAGCACCGCTTTATCTGCTCCCATCGCAAGCGCTGTGCGAAGCTCTTTTTCCGCATCTTCGTTTCCAACTGTAACGACTGTCACTTCTCCACCGTGTTGATCGCGTACTTGAATAGCTTCTTCAATTGCATATTCATCGTACGGATTAATGATAAATTCCGCACCTTCTTCACTTACTTTCCCATTTTGAATCACAATTTTTTCTTCCGTATCAAACGTACGTTTCATTAATACGAAAATATTCATGTTTCTCTCCCCCTCTTATTTTCCTCGGAACTGTGGTGTCCGTTTCTCAATAAATGCAGAAATGCCTTCTTTCGCATCTTCCGTGACAAATACTTGCCCAAAAAGCTGCGCCTCTTTTTCCACACATTCGTGGAACGTTTTTGTTCTTGCCTCATTAACAAGCTGCAATACCGCTTGAACAGAAATCGGGCTCTTTTGTGCAATTTTTTGTGCAAGTTGCTTTGCTGTATGAAGCAACTGTTCTTCTGGCACCGCTTGATTTGCTAGCCCCCATTGAACCGCTTCTACTCCTGTCATCGGTTCGCTTGTCCACATCATTTCTAACGCTTTTGCCATACCGACATGGCGTAACAAACGCTGCGTACCTGCAAATCCAGGAATAATGCCAAGCTGTAATTCTGGCAAACCAAGTTTGGCCGTTTCAGATACGATGCGCAGATGGCAACTCATAGCCAACTCTAACCCTCCACCAAGTGCAGCACCGTGAATGGCCGCAATAATCGGTTTCGGAAACTGTTCAATCTTCTCCATCACTTGTTGCCCTGCACGAGCGAGTTCAGCTGCTTGTTCGCTCGCATCAATCGCTGTAAATTCTTTAATATCCGCACCAGCTGAGAAAAATCTTCCTTCCCCATGAAGAACAATCACGCGTACTTGATCATCTTCTTTTAATGCATCAAGCCGTTCTGAAAGCTCTTTCAAAACAGAAGAGGCTAAGGCATTGGCTGGCGGGCGATGAAATGTCAAAATCGTCACATACCCCTCTTGTTGAACGGAAAACATGTTCCCCCTCCTTCGTATATATCGGAAGGTTGTTGTTTATACACAACAACCTTTCGTTACCAATTGATGAACCGGCTTTGCTAATGCGACAAGATCATATTTTTGCTCATTCATTACCCACGTTGTCACCATTTCGTCAATGGTTCCGAAAATCATTTGACGCGTAAGGCGTACGTCTAAATCTGAACGAAATTCCCCTTTGTCAATCCCTTCTTGTACAATGCGATCAACTACTTTTAAATATCCTTTCAAAATTTCATTAATTTTCAGACGTAACGATTTATTCGATTGGCGAAGTTCCAATTGGGTAACGATTGCTAAATGCGGATCTGCCGCTAACATTTGAAAATGTTTTTGAATCAACAAGAACAATTTCTCCGACGGACTCGAAATTCCTTCTATTTCTTCTTCAATTTTTTCAATGAAATAGCCCATTTTTTCTTGAAACAACGAAATTAAAATATCTTCTTTATTTTTAAAATACAAGTAGATTGTACCATCCGCTACACCTGCTTGTTTCGCAATTTTTGAGACTTGAGCTTGATGGTAGCCGTTTTCAGCAATGACGATCACAGCTGCATCAATAATTTGTTTAAACTTCGGTTTATCGCGTTTCAACTTTGCATTCTCCCTTTCAAAAATATGAATGAACAATCATTCATATTTTTATTTTAAAGAGAGGCCAAAAGCGTGTCAAGAAAAAACGTACAAAGGTTATTTTTGCTTTTCTTTTTCTTCTTCAACAAGCGCACGGCGCAATATTTTCCCGACTGCTGTTTTTGGCAATTCTTTTCTAAATTCATAAATGCGTGGCACTTTATATGCCGCCAATTTACTTCTCATAAATTGGTCAAGCTCTTCTTCCGTGCACTGTTCCCCTTCTTTCAGCACAATAAACGCTTTTACCGTTTCACCGCGATAAGCATCAGGTACACCAATGACGACCGCTTCTTGCACTTTCGGATGTTCATACAACACTTCTTCTACTTCGCGCGGATATACGTTATAACCGCTTGCAATAATCATATCTTTTTTCCGGTCTACAACAAAGAAATATCCTTCATCGTTCATATAGCCTAAGTCACCTGTATATAACCATCCGTCCCGAAGCGTCGCAGCCGTTTCTTCTGGACGATTCCAATATCCTTTCATCACTTGCGGTCCACGAACAACAATTTCTCCGATTTCATTCACATTTGCTCGTTCGCCCGTTTCCAATGAAACGATCATCGCCTCTGTATCTGGCCAAGGCACACCGATACTTCCTTTGATTCGTTTTCCATCCCAAATAAAATTAGAATGCGTCACCGGAGAGGCTTCTGTTAAACCGTATCCTTCAATAATTTTTCCGCCTGTTACCGTTTCGAATTGTTCTTGCACTTCAACTGGAAGTGGAGCTGAACCGCTAATGCATATTTTAATCGATGATAAGTCATATTTTTCCAAACTCGGGTGGTTCAGTAGCGCGATGTAAATCGTTGGCGCGCCCGGAAATAGCGTTGGTCGCTGTTTTTCGATCGTTTTTAACGTCGTTTCGACATCAAACTTTGGCAATAAAATCATTTTATATCCTTCCATAATGGATAAGTTCATGACCGCAGTCATCCCGTATACGTGGAAAAACGGAAGCACTCCGAGAATCGATTCGTTGCCACGTTCACATTTATACATCCATTTCGCGCACATGAGCGTATTCGCTGTTAAATTATAATGTGTAAGCATCGCTGCTTTCGGAAATCCTGTCGTCCCCCCTGTATATTGAAGCAGCGCAACATCTTCGATCGGATGAACATCCACTTTTTGTACTTTTCCACTTGCTAGCGATAATGCTTTCGTAAATAAATGGCAATCCCCTTCATGTTTGACGCGCACAATCATTCCTGTTTGTTTCTTTTGTACAAACGGATATAATACGTTTTTCGGAAACGGCAAATAATCTTTTATGCTTGTAATGATCATATGTTCAACATTTGTATGCGCTTTCACTTTTATGATTCTCGGATAAAGTAAATCAAGAGCAATAATGATTTTTGCACCGCTGTCATTTAACTGATATTGCAACTCCCGTTCGGTGTATAGCGGATTTGTTTGTACAACAATGCCACCTGCAAACAAAACGGCATAATAGCTAATGACCGCTTGAGGGCAGTTTGGCAACATAATCGATACGCGATCGCCTTTTTCTAAACCGAGCTGCTGTAAATACGACGCCAACTTCAATGCTTGCTCATATATTTCTTTGTACGTCAACTCCTTTCCTAAAAAGTGAATCGCTGTTTTGTGCGGAAACTGCTCCGCTGCTTCTTGCAAAAATTGTTGCAACGGCTTGCGCGGATAATCAATCGAATGAGGAACTTGCTGAGGATATAACGCTAGCCATGGCTTCTCCATTTTGTTTCCCCCTTTTTCTATAAGATTATTTATATTTTATAATATTTTCTGAAATTTTTGTATCAAAAAATAAAAAGGTGCCTACTGACACCTTTTATGCAAAAAATGTGAGGTATATGACACCTATAAGCAAAAACACACCGCACAATACAAGCAATACTTTCGCTAACGTTTCCATTTCTTTCTCCTCTCACCGTATACTTGCTCCGATGACAAACGACAAACCGATAGAAATGACCATCGAAATAAATCCTACCGCGCGATTATCGTTGGCAATTTCGTCGTCAATGTTAAACTTCGGTGTTAAAAACTCATAAATAAAATAACCGACTAACAACAAGACAAAGCCATAAATCCCCCAACCGATCATCGTTAACAGTGAATCGTGATGATCGATTGAATAACGAAAAATATTCGCAATACCAAATATTTTTCCGCCTGTCGCCATCGCTACCGCCATATTTCCTTTTTTAATTTCTTCCCAATTTTTATATTTCGTCACAAGCTCAAAAATGGCTAAAAATAAAACTAAACATAAAATGACGACACTAAAATTGGCAGCAATATGAATCATCTCATTTTCCCAAAAAGCGCTCATAGTTCCTCCCGTCACTGTAATTCGACAATGGTGACGCCTGTTCCCCCTTCGGTCGCTTCACCAAACCGAATGCTTTTCACCGAACGATGATTTTGCAAATATTGTTGCACTCCTTTTCGAAGTGCGCCTGTTCCTTTTCCGTGAATAATGGACACGCGTGGGTATCCTGCTAATACTGCGTCATCAATATATTTTTCAACGCGAAGCAACGCATCTTCATATCGTTCACCACGCAAATCTAGCTCAAGCGGAACGTGATAATCGCGTCCTTTCACCGTCGCAATCGGCTTTGTCTCCATTGGTGTTGGACTGCTTACATACTGCAAATTTTCTTCATCCACTTTCATTTTTAAAATACCGATTTGCACAAGCCACTCTTTATCGGATACTTTCTCAATTAACTGCCCTTTTTGATTGAGATGAGTGACTTTCACTTCATCACCAGGTTGTAAAGGTTGCTTTTCTTTTTGCACTCGCTTTTTCTTTTTCGTGTCGATTTGCGGTATAGCTTCTTCTAGCTTTTTACGCGCAGCGATGAGTTCATGTTCTTTCATCGCGATCGCTTGTTGTTTTTGCATCTCGCGAAGGTTTTGAATGACTTCTTCTGCGGTTTTCATCGCTTTTTTCACAATGAATTCTGCTTCTTCTTTCGCTTTTTCTAGCAAATGATCGCGTTGTTCATGCCATTCGTTCCACTGCTGTTGTAATTCGTTTCGCAGCTGTTCCGCTTCTTGACGAAGTTTTTCTGCTTGCTCCCACTCTTCTTCTGCCCGCTTTTTGCTTTGCTCTAGAGAAGCAATCATATTTTCGACTTCATTGTTTTCCGCACTAATATACGTTCGTGCGCGCGCAATAATATGTTCATCTAATCCGAGCCGTCGAGAAATATCAAGCGCATTGCTTCGACCAGGAATACCGATCAATAGTTTATACGTCGGACTTAACGTTTCGATGTCAAATTCAACACTTGCATTTATCACACCACGACGATTATAGCCATATGCTTTTAATTCAGGGTAGTGCGTTGTCGCTACCACTCGCGCACCACGGTTATGCACTTCATCTAAAATAGCAATGGCTAACGCTGCACCTTCTTGTGGATCCGTTCCTGCACCAAGCTCATCAAATAAAACGAGGCTATGCTCGTCCACCTGTTTTAAAATCTCAACAATATTGACCATATGAGAAGAAAACGTACTTAAACTTTGTTCAATCGATTGCTCATCTCCAATATCGGCATACACCGAACGAAATACGGCCAGCTGCGATCCGTCTAAAGCGGGTACTTGCAATCCAGCTTGCGCCATGACAGTAAACAAGCCAATCGTTTTTAACGTGACCGTTTTTCCTCCTGTATTCGGTCCTGTAATTACCATTGTCGTATAGTCGCTCCCTAGTTCAATATCGTTTGGAACGACTTGATCAGGTGGAATAAGCGGATGACGAGCTTGAATGAGGCGAATATATCCACGCTCATTGATCGCTGGCTTCGTTGCTTTGATCGCTTTAGCGTATTTTGCCTTAGCGAACAAAAAGTCAAGCTGTGCGAGCAATGCCACGTTTTCAACAATCGTTGTCGCCTGCTCTCCCACAGAGGCAGATAATTCACTTAAAATCCGTTCAATTTCTTGTTTTTCTTTGACACGCAATTGTTGCAGTTCATTGTTTAATTCTACAACCGATTGCGGTTCAATAAATAACGTCGCGCCCGATGAGGACTGATCGTGTACAATGCCGCCATACGTATGGCGATATTCTTGTTTGACCGGAATGACGTACCGATCGTTACGAATCGTAATTATCGCATCAGACAATGTTTTTTGAGCCGATGATGAGCGAATAATACTTTCTAACTTATCGCGCACTCGCCCTTCAATCGTGCGTAGTTGGTGGCGCAACGAACGAAGCCGATCGCTTGCTTCATCAAGCACTTCCCCGCTTTCATCAATACAACGATATATATGTTGCTCAAGCTCAACAAGCGGAACGATTTGCTCGGCATATGCCATCATATGCGGAAGCTCTGCCTCGGTCCCTTCTAAAAATTTTTTCAACTGCCGTGCTGCTCGCATCGTGCTTGCGATATCAAGAAGTTCATGTGGGCTAAGCGTTCCCCCGATGCTTGCACGCTTCGTTTGTGGACGTACATCAAATATGCCACCTAGCGGCACGTGACCGCGCAAACGAAGAACCGTTGCTGCTTCATCTGTTTCTTCTTGCCAACGCACAACTTCCTCAACAGATGATGACGGCATAAGCGCCACAACTTTTTCTTTTCCTAACGAGGAAGACGCATATTCCGCAAGTTGTGCTTTTACTTTATCAAACTCAACAATGTGTAACGTTTTTACGTGCACAAAGTAACCCTCCTGCTGTTTATTTTCGCAAAAAAGACATGAGTTGGTCGACATCCCATGTATTTATGACCGTTTCTTTGCGAATCCACCCTTTACGTGCGAATGCAACACCGAGTTCCATATCATCCAACATACGAATATTGTGTGCATCCGTGTTAATCGCAATTTTGACACCAAGCTGTTGCGCTTTTTGTAAATAGGTGTACGTTAAATCGAGGCGATGTGGATTAGCATTTAGTTCTAGCACCGTATTTGTTTCTTTCGCAAGCTGTAACAATTGTTCTATGTTTACAGCGTATCCGCTTCGCTCGCCAATTAACCGTCCAGTCGGATGAGCAATCATATGAACGTATGGATTCATTAGCGCTTCTTTTAGACGTTTCATTATCGTTTCTTCTGGTTGTGAAAAAGCGGAATGAATGGAAGCGATAACAAAATCAACAGTTTGTAATATATCATCAGAAAAATCTAACGTTCCATCTGGTAAAATATCCATTTCAATGCCAGATAAAATAACAAAGTCATCGTATTGTTCGTTCAGGCGAGCAATTTCTTCTTGTTGCCGTTTTAATCGTTCGACAGTTAACCCATTTGCTACTTTTAAAAACTGCGAATGATCGGTAATCGCCATATAACGATACCCTTTTTTACGGCATGCTTCCGCCATTTGTTGAATCGAAAACGCACCGTCGCTCCATGTCGTATGCATATGTAAATCGCCGCGTATATCGGATAAAGAAAGGAGCGGCGTCCCATCATATGCATCGACTTCTTGTCCACTTTCACGCAGTTCTGGAGGAATAAACGGCAAATGAAAATGAGCAAAAAATTGCTCTTCTGTCGCAAATGTTTTCACTTCACCTGTTTGTATATGCTCGACGCCGTACTCGCTAATTTTTTCACCACGTTCTTTCGCTAACTGACGCATGCGCACATTATGATCTTTTGAACCAGTAAAATGATGAAGCGTCGTAGCAAAATGTTCAGGAGAAACGATGCGGAAATCAACATTGACAACATACTCATACGTTAACTGCAACGATACTTTCGTTTCACCGTTTGCAACAACGTCATGAATATGTTCAAGTTGCAACAACTGCTCACGAACAAGCGAATCATCGTTTGTTGCAATAATAAAATCTAAATCTTTTATCGTCTCGCATACACGGCGCAAACTGCCCGCCCGCGAAAGCTGAACAATCCCTTCCATCTTCGCAAGCTGACGTTCGACATCTAAAGCCACTTCAAGCATAAACGCAATCGGCAACCGCTCAGGGCGCGCATGGAGATTAGCGAGCGCAGCTAAAATGTTTTCTTCTGTTTTTGCGCCAAAACCGCTTAATTGTCGCACGCGTTGAGCTAAACATGCCTCTTTTAATGTTTCGATATCGGTCACGCGTAACTCATGATACAGCTTAGCAATTTTTTTCCCGCCAAGTCCCGGCAATTTTAAAAGCGGAAACAATCCTTCAGGAATTTCTTTTTTTAACTGTTCAAGCACATCGCTCGTTCCTGTCTGTAACCATTGTTGTAAAACGGCTGCTGTTCCTTTCCCAATGCCTGCAATCGATGTAAAATCAGCAATATCTGTTAAGGCACGTTCATCCCGTTCTAACGCTGAAGCTGCTTTGCGAAAGGCGGACACTTTAAACGGATTTTCTCCTTTGATCTCCATATATAAAGCGATTGTTTCAAGCAAACGAATCGCTTCTTTTTTACTTTTTTCCATTTTATTCCCTTCCTTTCGACGAAAAAACTTCTCTCAAACGGAGAAGTTTTTACGCCATATATTGCACGAGCATATGCTTCACAAAGTCGGATAAAATCGGTGTATGCTTGACGATTAAACTAGCGATAAATGAGTCGTGGAGCGGTTGTTGAATCGCAGCCACAGGAACAAGGGCACTCACGTATAAAAGCACGAATAAAAGCAAATACACTTCCATAAATCCAAGCGCCCCGCCTGCCCAACAGTTTACGCTTTTTAAAAGCGGCAACTGTGCGACGAAGTCTAACATTGAACCGATCACTTGCATCACGATTTTCGTAACAAAAAACAAAACAGCAAAGGCAATCGCACGATAATATGCTTCATCTAAATTGGTGCTTTCAATGAGCAATTTCATCGCCTCACCATCGCCGAAGCTCGGATACGGCACCCACAACTTCAGCCGTGGCGCTAGTTGGTCGTAATATTTATACGCAACGATAAACGCGATAAAAAAACCTGTCATATGAATAAATTGCAAAATAAATCCTCGTTTCAATCCAATCATTAGACCCATGAGAAGGATGAAACAAATGAGCAAATCAATCATCGCTGTCATCATCCTTTTCTTTATTCATTTTTCGCAAAAGACGATCGTATTCATCTTTTAGTTTAATATATTCATGAACGATATTGACAGCCGTTAGTACGGCGAGCTTACTCGTATCAAGCGTCGGATTTTTCGCACTAATTTCACGCATTTTGTCATCAACAATTGACGCAACGAGACGAATGTGACTTGAACTTTCTGTTCCGACGATCGAATATTGTTGCCCGTATATATCTACTGTAATGCGCGTTTTTTGCTGCTCCTTCAAACCGTTTCCCCCATTCATCCGATCTCCCGTTTCGGCAAAATTCTACCTTTTATCTTACCACGACTTGCAGATATATCAACTACCCAACGACTAAAATCGTGGGCTTGCAACTCCCCAGAAGTGCAAGCGGACAGCATCCTCCTTCCTTCATTTTGGGTTGCATCCGGGCAGGTTGACAGCTACCCAACAACAAAAGTCATGCTTTTGTTGTTTCTTCAACGATGTAACATATCTCGTTCCACATTTCCTTTGCGTGAAAAAATCCAATCGTTTAGTTCAGACATATTCATTTTTCTCACTTCGTTTCACTGCAGAAACTATTTTTTACATTATATCACAAAAAAAGCGGGCATCGACACCCGCTCTTACTTCATAAATGGCCACCAATTCGCCCGTCCAAACGTTTTCGCCATCACCGGAATAAATAACGGCAAAACGATCAGCGCATATAAGAAAAGGCCTGTTAAAATAATCGTCGCAATTTGCAATAATGATAGCACACCTGATGGATACATCGCCGCAAACGTTCCTCCTAAAATGACCGCTGCGGAAATAATGACTGTTCCCATGTGACGCATCGCTTCAAGCATCGCTTCTTGAACAGTTTTGTCGCGATATTCATTAAAGCGATCCATTAAGAAAATGCTATAGTCAATGCCAAGCGCCATTAAAATAACGAACGCAAAAAACGGAACAGCCCAGTTCACTCCTTCATATCCAAGCATATTGACAAATACAAGTTCGGTGAATGCCATCGACGTATAATACGTTAAAATAAGCGATAACATTAAGTACGCCGGCATAATGAACGAACGAAGGAGAACAATTAAAATAATCGCAATCCCTATAAGCATAAATAATGACGTGCGCGCATAATCGTCGGCAGAAACGTCGCGTAAATCTGAGTATATGCTTGTCACGCCACCAACGCCTACTTTCGCATGTTCAAGTTTCGTACCGTTCACTGCCCGAGCGATCGCTTCTTTCACTTCTGCGATTTTTTCCATCGTTTCTGTTTCATATGGATTGGACGAAAAAACAACGTCGAACGTCACTACTTTTCCGTCTTTCGACATATACGCTTCCTTTGCTTGAGCAAATTCCTCGCTCGTTAACAATTGTGGCGGCATATACCACCCTGCCATTTCTTCATCTGGTGCATTCGCTAAGTCAGAAACGTACTGCTTTGCAGACTGTAGTCCATTTTCTACTTGTCGCAATCCATCGACGCTTTGATTTAATCCCGAGATGAGTTGATCCATTTGACCATTGAGTTGTGAAAAACCTGTAAGCAATTGCTGTTGTCCTTCATTTACTTTCGCTAGTCCATTTGTCACTTCTGGCAGTCGTTGAACAATTTGTCCTTGGCCATCTGCCGCTTGCTCTAATCCTAATCGAAGCTTTCCGAGTCCAACGATGACTTCATCCATTCCATTCACGAGCGCCTGTTGTCCATTTGTTACTGTCGCAAACGATTCATTCGCTTGTTGCAAACCGAGTTGAATTCGTTGTAGCGCATCATTCACTTGAACAAACGTATAAGAGAGTGTATTCATTTGCACACTGATTTGCTCAATCGCTTGCTTCACATGTGCATACTCCGCGTCTTCACGCAAACTCGCATGCCGTTCTTCCATACGATTCAGCGACTGAGAAAGAAGAGGCAATTGTTTGGCAATCGCAGTAAGTCCTGCTTCCATTTGTTTATATTGTTCGCTTAGTTGACGCAATCCGCTCGTTGCTTGCTCATATCCGTTTCGTAACTCATTCGCTCCATCATGCAGCTTTTTCATATTCATTTGTATCGTCTGCAATCCTTTTTCTAAATCAGCCGCACCGAGCGCTCCACTTCGCACGCCATCTTCTAATTGCTTCAATGCTTGTTGTAAATCGTTCATTCCCGTTTTCAACTTCGTCGTTCCGTTGACGAGTTCACGAATGCCGCCCGTTGCCTGCTCTAGTTTCGGGGCTGACTTGGCCATTTCACTGCTCGCTTCGCTTAAACCGGAACGAATTTGTCCGATGCCGTCTGCTCCTTTTCCTAATCCATCTTTTAACTGTTCCGCTTGCTTTGTCACAAACAATTGATCGATCGGCTCTCCAAGTGGGCGCGTCACCGAACGAACAGCGTCCACACCATCAATATTTACAACTTCACGGCTAATTTTTTCAATTAAGTAGTAATATTGCTCGTCATTCATCGCTTCGTCGTTTTTCATGACGATTTTCGTAGGCATCGCTTCCCCTTCGCTAAAGTGAGAAGAAATGATGTTGAACGCTTTGACGGAAGGATAACGATCTCCAATTTCCGCCATCGAGTTAAAAGAAAGTTTGCTGTCATACGTAAATAAAATCGGCAACGTAATGATAGCTACGATCACGAGCGCCCATAGTGGTCGTGCGAAAGAAAAGCGACCTGCCACATCCCATAATTTGCTCGGCTTATGTTCAAGTGCACCTTTCATTGGCCAAAACAGCTTTTCGCCAAGTGTAGTCATAAAAAACGGCACAAGCGTAACAAGCGCAACAAGTAACACAACGACACCAACCGCAACGGCGGAGGCGGACTGATACAATTTAAACGTCGATAATCCAATCGATGCGAAGCCGATCATCACCGCCAATCCGCTAAAAATAACCGTTTTTCCTGCTGTTTTATATGTCGCAATAATCGCTTCTGTCCGGTCTTCTCGTTTCGCTAGTTCTTCTTTAAAACGGCTAAGCAATAAAATGCAATAGTCTGTGCCAATCCCGAATAAAACGGCGACTAAAAACGTTTGGGTAAATGTAGAAAGCGGAAAATCGACGCGGTCGACGAGAAAAGCGACAATCGATTGCGACACAACATACGTCAATCCGACCGTTAACAACGGCACAAATGGAGCGACGAGCGAACGGAATACGAGAAATAACACAACTAAAATAAAAACAACAGTAATGCCTTCTGTTTTTTTCAACCCTTCTTGTGAACTTTGTACAACATCTTCATCAATCATCCAACTACCTGTGTAATAGTGCGGCACATCAATATGCTCGATCGCCTCATAAAGCGCTGTGCTTATTTCTTTTGCTGTACGTTTGTTTCGTTCTAATTGAAGCGAAATGAGTGCCGTTGTTTCATCTTTTGAAACGAGCTTTTCTTTTAGCGTGCGATCATCAAGTGGCGAAACGATTTGCATTAAACCGAGCGATTCTTTTTTCGCCTTCAGTTGCTCTACAGCTTTCTCGATTTCTTTCCAATCTTCATCTTGCAAGCGATCTTTTCGATGAAATACGAGAACAGCGCTCATTTCCCCTTCTTTCTTTTCTTGTTTTTGTACTTCTTTTAGTAGCTCGCTAGCAAGCGAAGACGAGTAGCCGTCTGGAACGGTAATTTGCCCCTTTTCGCGCACAAGTTCCCCCATATTCGGTGCAGTCATCATCAGTACGACGGCTGCTAACATCCAAAGAAGCAAAACGGCCCACTTTCCGCGAATGATCGCTTTCATTTGCTTTCCCCCATTTCTTGTAAAATCATCGCTAGCTTTTCATACGTTTGAATAAACTGTTCAATTTCTTCATGTGAAAGTTTCGTCATAATTGCTTCCACAAGTTCATACACGTTTTGTTCTGTTTCTTCAAGCCATTTCCTTCCCTTTTCCGTCAGCGAAAGCGCAATAACACGACGGTCGTCTCCCCCTCTCCCTCGTTCAATCATTCCTTTTTCAACAAGACGATTTGTCATCGCAGTAATGGCGCTTTTATTCACCGCAAACACGTCCGCCAATTCCGTTGATGTGCACACTCCTCGCTTATATATGTAGCGCAATAAATAATATTGATCGGGCGTCACATCATCTAACTCACATTTCATCAGCGCCGCCCCTCGTTTATTCACGAGAAACGAAACGGACAAATAGCGCTCAATCAATTGTTGTATGCTTCTCTCCAACACTTCATGCCTCCTGTCAAAATAGTTCAACTGTTTAACTATTTAATAATATAACTATGAAATACAAAACAGTCAATGATGAAGGGATCGATGATATGGTTCTGTTTTTTAATTCAATCGTAAAAATATATTAAAAAATTTCAATAAAATTCCCGTGTTGCTTCAACTAACACCACGGGTTAATGAATTAAAAGTAACTATTCAGTAATGTGTTGCCAAGTAACCGTACGCAAATACAAAAATAAAAATAAAGGTTAACAGAACACCTAATATTGTTTGATTGCGTGTATTTCCATTGCTGTTTAATCTTTTAAAAAAAATCGTGAAATTTAAAAACCACAAAGAACCAATTATCGGTAGAGTAATTAGGTATAGAAACTCCATTTTAACCATCCTTATATATTTTACCTATTCAACCTCATTATACCTCCATTTTCTCTCTCTTTCACCGCCAACTTGTGTCGGAACCCCGCCAATTTTGGCGGACTAGCCAAAAACGCCCTCATCCATTCGATGAGGACATAAAAACCCCCATCCTATGCTTATGCATCAGATGGGGGATTCGTTTTATCCGCGCAATGTGGCGCCGAATTGTTGTTCGACCGCTTTGATCACTTGTTCATGAACGTTTGTTACTTCTTCATCTGTTAATGTCCGCGCTGGGTCGTAGTAACGGAGTGCAAAGGCAATTGATTTTTTGCCTTCAGGAAGGCGGTCTCCTTTATAGACGTCGAAAATCGATACGTCTTTTAATAGTTCTCCGCCCGCGGCAATAATTGCTTTTTGCAACTCACCCGCAACAATATGCTCATCGACGACGAGCGCAATATCGCGCGTAATGGATGGGAAGCGCGGAATCGCTGTATAGCGAATGTCATCTACTTCCGCTTTCAGTAACGCTTCAATGTCCAGTTCAAACACATACGTTTCTTTTAAATCAAATTCTTTTTGTACGACCGGATGAAGCTGACCGACAAAACCGATTGTCTTATGATCTAATAAAATTTCTGCTGTACGCCCTGGGTGAAGGTGCTCGCGTTTGGCTTGCTTGTATTCCACGCGGTTCTCTAATCCTAGCAGCGCAAATAAACCGTCTAAAATGCCTTTTGCAACGTAGAAGTCGACCGCTTTTTTCTCTCCTTGCCATACATGCGCATGCCATACTCCTGTCAAGACGCCGGCTAACCGCTCTTTTTCGTTTGGCAACTCGTTTGCATTCGTTGCTAAATATACCGAACCGATTTCGTATAGCGCTACGTTTTCGACTTGGCGAGCGCGGTTGTAGCTTGCAGCTTCTAGCAAGTGTGGCACTAAACTTTGCCGTAAGACGCTTCGTTCTTCACTCATTGGAAGAGCAAGACGGATCGGTTCCGCCGTTTCAAGCGCAAACATCGTCGCTTTCGCCTCGTTTGTGAGCGAGTACGTAATTGCTTGGAACAAGCCCGCATCTTCTAAATAACGGCGTACTTTACGACGCTTTGCTTGGTATGGTGTGAGCTTGCCTGGGTTTGCTTCCCCGACTGGAAGAGTTGCTGGCAAGTTGTCATAGCCATAAAGACGCGCCACTTCTTCAATGATGTCTTCTTCAATCGCAATATCGCGGCGGCGCGATGGAACAGCAATCGTAAACGTTCCGTTATCTTCTGTGAACGTAAATTGCAAGTTCGTTAAAATGCCTGCCACTTCTTCTTTCGTAATGGTTGTGCCAAGCACGTTATTGATACGGTCTAGTGTAATCGTGACAACGACCTCTTTTCGTTGCAGTGTGTTCACTTCCACCACGCCGCCAACGACTTCACCGCCAGCATATTCCGCCATTAACATCGCCGCGCGGTCAAGCGCTTCTTTTGTCCGCGCTGGGTCGATGCCTTTTTCAAAACGTGTGCTCGACTCGCTGCGCAACCCATGATCTTTGACCGCTTGGCGAACAATCGAGCTTGCGAAATACGCGGATTCAATAAACACGGTCGTTGTGTCATTTTTTACTTCCGAGTTCGCGCCGCCCATCACACCGGCTAAAGCGACAGGCTCTTTGCCGTTTGTAATGACAAGATGCTCTTCTGTCAGCGTCCGCTCTACATCGTCGAGCGTCACAATCGTTTCACCTGCTTTCGCGCGGCGAACGACAATTTCTTTTGAACCGAGGCGGTCGTAATCAAACGCATGAAGCGGCTGGCCGTACTCAAGTAAAATATAGTTCGTAATATCAACGACGTTATTATGCGGTCGAATGCCGGCTGCCATTAAACGCGCTTGCATCCAAAGCGGAGATGGACCAATTTTCACGTTTTTCACAATACGTCCCGCATATAACGGATTGTCTTCTGGCGCGTCGACGCGTACGGAAATGTAATCATAAACGCTTTCGCTGTTTTCGTGAAGTTCGATTGCCGGCAACTTCACGCTCCGTCCTAAAATAGCCGCTACTTCATAAGCAACGCCAATCATACTTAAACAATCGGCACGGTTTGGGGTTAAACTAAGTTCTAACACTTCGTCATCCAAGTAAAGTAGTTCTAACGCATCAGCTCCGACCGGTGCATCGCTTGGGAAAACGAAAATGCCATCAGCGTATTCTTTCGGCACTAATTTTGATTCCACGCCAAGTTCTTGTAACGAACAAATCATGCCGTTCGATTCCTCACCGCGCAATTTGGCGCGTTTAATTTTGAAATTGCCAGGCAATACCGCACCAACTTTCGCAACGGCAACCTTTTGTCCTTTTGCGACGTTCGGTGCCCCACAAATAATTTGCACCGGCTCTCCTTCACCGATATCAACGAAACATTTGCTTAATTTATCAGCATTCGGATGTTGTTCGCGCTCAAGTACATGTCCGATGACGACACCTTGTATTCCTTTATTGCGCACCTCAACACTTTCCACTTCAATGCCTGCTTTTGTGATGCGATCAGCCAATTCTTTTGCCGTAATATTTGTTAAATCAACATATTGTTGTAGCCATTTATATGAAACAAACATCATGCCAACCTCCTTTTACACCCGATGAAATTGTTGCAAGAAACGAACATCGTTTTGATAAAAATGACGAATATCATCAATGCCGTACTTCAACATCGCAATACGCTCTGGCCCCATCCCGAACGCAAAGCCTGTATATTTTTTTGAATCAAATCCTGCCATCTCCAGCACGTTCGGATGAACCATCCCAGCACCTAAAATTTCAATCCAGCCAGTACCTTTACATACTCCGCATCCGTGTCCGCCGCAATTAAAACATGACACATCAACTTCGACCGACGGCTCAGTAAATGGGAAAAAGCTCGGGCGGAAACGAATGTCGCGGTCTTCACCAAACATTTTGCGAGCAAACTCGCGCAACGTTCCTTTTAGGTCGCTCATGCGAATATGTTCATCAACGACAAGCCCTTCAATTTGCGTAAATTGATGCGAATGTGTCGCATCGTCGTTGTCGCGGCGATACACTTTTCCTGGGCAAATGATTTTTACCGGACCGCGTCCTTGATGCTTTTCCATCGTGCGCGCTTGCACAGGTGACGTATGCGTACGCAATAAAATTTCCTCTGTAATATAAAAGGAATCTTGCATATCGCGCGCAGGATGACCTTTTGGCAAATTGAGCGCTTCAAAGTTGTAATAGTCTTTTTCGACTTCCGGTCCTTCGGCAATCGTATAGCCCATGCCGATAAATAAATCTTCAATTTCTTCAATAACGCGCGTCAACGGATGATGATTCCCGCGTCTAATCGGGCGTCCTGGAAGTGTCACATCAATCGCTTCCGCTGCTAGTTTTTTCTCGACTTCTGCTTGTTCAAGCGTTGTTTGCTTTGCTTCAAGCGCTGTTTGAATCGCTTCGCGCACTTCGTTCACAAGCGCTCCCATCACAGGACGCTCTTCAGGAGACAATGCCCCCATGCCGCGCAGCACTTCTGTAATTGGGCCTTTTTTGCCGAGATATGCGACGCGCACGTCATTGAGCGCTTTTAAATCGTTTGCCTGTTCAATTTTTTCAAGTGCTTCTTGTTGAAGCTGTTGTAACCGCTCCTTCATAAAAACCCTCCTCTGATCTATATAAATAAAAAAAACTCGCCCCTCACATAAGGGACGAGTGCACTCGCGGTACCACCCTTGTTAGCTATGCCGTTCGCATAGCTCACTTCATTCAGATAACGGCTTCCACCGGAACGCCTTTACATTTTGCATGTGCAAAATGGTCCAAGCGCCAACTCCCGAGGTGAATTCACTTGCTTCTACCATAAAAACGCTCGCAGTCTATGGCGTTTTCTCCCTGAATGGCGATCGGCAAGCTACTCTTCTCGATCATCGTCTTTTCATCATGAAATTCTTCATTTATTATAAGCAAATGTGCCATCAGGTGCAAGGTAATCATGCAAACATACGTTTATTTTTTCTGTAAATGATACAGTAAAATGCCTGTCGCAATGGCGACGTTTAATGATTCCGCTTTTCCATAAATCGGCACATATAAATTCGCTGTCGTCTGTTTTAGCCATTGCTCACTCACTCCGCTTCCTTCATTGCCAACAATTAATGCAAATGATGACGAAGGAGCGACAGAACGATAGTCTACCCCATTTTGAAGCGATGTGCCATAAATCGGAATATGTTCATTTTGAAAGCGAGCCATCCATTGTCCGATGTCTCCTTTTATAACAGGAAAATGAAACAGTGAGCCTTGCGTCGCACGAATGACTTTTGCATTGTATACGTCTGCGCTCCCTTCACCAACAACAACGACGTCTACTCCTGCGGCATCTGCGGTGCGAATGATCGTCCCTACATTCCCTGGATCTTGAACGGCATCAATGAACAATGCTGTTTGCACATCGTCGACGTTCCAATGCAATTGTTTGCATACCGCTGCGATGCCTTGCGGTGTTTCCGTGTCGCTAATTGCTTTCATCACATCATCGGTCACGATCGTCATCGGAATATGGGCAATGTCCCAGCTTGCTGGGATGACCGCATGCTCCGCAACAATCAGTTCTTCGATATGAACACCACTTTTGACCGCCTCTTCTACTAAATGAAATCCTTCAATGAGAAACAGCCCGGTTTTGTCGCGCTCTTTTTTCGTTAAAAGTTTTTTCCATTGCTTCACTCGCTCATTTTTCGGTGATTCAATTCGTTTCACTCGTTGTTCCCCCAATGTTTCGCAATAAATTCATCGCGACCTGAAGCAGCACGGTCTTCTTTATAGTGCTTCGGATTTTTTTTATGGTAATTTTGATGATAGTCTTCTGCTGGATAAAACGTTGTCGCAGGTAAGATTTTGGTGACAATCGGTTTGGAAAAACGTCCACTTTCTTCTAGTTGTTTTTTCGATTGCTCCGCTAATGTTTTTTGTCGCTCATTATGATAAAAAATAGCTGTTCGATATTGCGGACCGCGGTCATGAAATTGCCCGCCATCATCCGTCGGATCAATTTGACACCAATATAACTCTAACAATTTTTCGTACGGAAACACACTCGGATCAAACGTAATTTGCACCGCTTCATAATGCCCTGTCGTCCCTGTTTTCACTTGTTCATATGTCGGATTTTCCACATCACCGCCGGTGTATCCAGAAACGATGCCATAAATGCCATCAAGCTCTTCAAACGGAGTGACCATGCACCAAAAACAACCTCCAGCAAATGTTGCTTTTTCCATCTTTCTCTCTCCTCTTTTAATGAATAGTAGTTACCATTATAGCAAAAACTACGTACGCAATACATAAAGAATGGAGTGAAAACAATGGACTTCAACTTACGTGGTGCCGTGATGGCAAACGTCGCAAACAGCTCAAAAGACCAGTTAGAACATACGATCGTCGATGCGATTCAACAAGGGGAAGAAAAATATTTGCCTGGTCTTGGTGTCTTGTTTGAAGCATTATGGAATCATGCAACAGATGAACAAAAACAATCGATGCTTGCCACATTAGAAGAAGCAGTAAAAAAATAGCCTTCCATGCGAAGGCTATTTTTAATCAAACGTAATTTCTTTTACTTTCTCTTCATCCAGTCGCTTAATGACTTCGACTAATAGTTTTACTGTTTGTTCGTAGTCATCACGATGAAGAAGCGCTGCATGGGAGTGAATGTACCGTGTTGGGATGGAGATTGTCAATGCTGGAACGCCACGCATTGTCATATGGATCGCACCTGCGTCTGTTCCGCCACCTGGCATCACATCAAAGCGATATGGAATGTTCATTTCTTCCGCAACATGAATGACAAATTCGCGCAATCCTTTATGTGAAACGAGCGTTGCATCGTATAAAACGATATGCGGGCCAGCGCCAAGTTTCCCCATCGCCTCTTTTTCTGACACGCCCGGCGTATCGCCCGCGATACCAACATCAACCGCAAATGCAATATCTGGTTCAATCGCAAAAGCAGATGTTCGTGCACCGCGCAAGCCGACTTCTTCTTGTACTGTGCCAACGCCGTATACAACGTTTGGATGCTCGACGTCTTTTAATTGTTTCAACACATCGATCGCAATCGCACAACCGATGCGGTTATCCCATGCTTTCGCAAGCAACATTTTTTCATTGTTCATCACTGTAAATTCAAAATATGGCACAATCGCATCGCCAGGGCGCACGCCCCAAGCAAGCGCTTCGTCACGGCTAGAAGCTCCGATGTCGATAAACATATCTTTTATTTCCACCGGTTTTCTTCGCGCTTCAGCAGGTAAAATATGTGGCGGTTTTGAGCCGATGATGCCTGTAATATCACCTTGTTTTGTGACGATTGTCACGCGTTGAGCGAGCATCACTTGGCCCCACCACCCGCCAAGCGGTTGGAAACGAATAAAACCTTTTTCATCAATTTGGGTGACCATAAAACCGACTTCATCTAAGTGACCCGCAATCATCACTTTTGGTCCGTTTTCTTTTCCTACTTTTTTTGCAATTAAGCTACCGAGACGATCCGTCGTGACTTCATCTGCATATGGAGCGATGTACGATTTCATTACTTCACGTACTTCCCGTTCATTGCCCGGAACACCTTTTGCATCCGTTAACGCTTTCAACATCGTTAACGTTTCATCTAATTTCTTCACGTATGTCACTCCTCTCTATGTACAACATTCATTATACTAAACATTTTGACAGTTGTTAATAATTGTGACTTTGTCGCTCATGGTTCACTTCGTTTTTTGCGACATACGCTCTCTCAATTTGTTCAGCATTAAATTGAAGCGCATGACCGAGCTGTGCATACGCATACACTAATTGATCGTATGCTTGTTCATCCATCTTTTCGCGAAACGTCTGAACGGCTTCAAATACGTGTAAAAACTGTTCAACGAGCGGATGACTTTCTTGCACATGCGGCCATTTTACATGCTCATGAAGCGAAAGATCAAGCCCGAGCGATAAAATAAAATGAAGGCCGTCTACATATTCCTCTAAAATTGTTTCTTCTGCCGCTTTCGGCTTCGAACTCCAAAATTTAAAGCAACGCGTTTCGTTCGCAAGTTCTCCAATTTCAACAAGAAGAGCTAACAACTTGCGCTCCACTAAACGTTCACCGCGCAAACCACGCTCCGTTTCAATTCGCTCATCTAATTGCCGTTGCATAGAAAATAATTTTTTTATATCCATTTTTTCTCCCCCTCTTATAAAAAATGACCATCCCCTCAAGGGAGAATGGTCATTTCCTTTATTATTTGTTTAAGTTTTCTTTTGCGATGTTGGCAAGTTGTGTGAATGCTGCTGCATCGTTTACTGCTAAATCAGCAAGCATTTTGCGGTTTACTTCGATTCCTGCAAGCTTTAATCCGTGCATTAAACGGCTGTAAGAAAGACCGTTCATGCGCGCTGCAGCGTTAATGCGCGTAATCCAAAGTTTGCGGAAGTCGCGTTTGCGTTGGCGACGATCGCGATACGCATACATTAACGATTTCATTACTTGTTGATTTGCAACTTTATATAAACGATGTTTTGAACCGAAATATCCTTTTGCAAGTTTAAGAATTTTTTTACGACGTCTGCGTGTGACTGTACCGCCTTTTACACGTGGCATAACATTTCCCTCCTAAAATTATTTTACGTTATCTAACAATTGACGAATGCGTTTGAAATCGCCTTTTGATACAAGCGTTGCTTTACGAAGTTTACGCTTTTGTTTTTGTGTTTTGTTTGCAAATAAGTGGCTAGTGAATGCGTGTGAACGTTTTAATTGACCTGTTCCTGTCTTTTTGAAACGCTTCGCTGAGCCTTTGTGAGTTTTCATTTTTGGCATAAGGTGTTCCTCCCTTTTGTTATTTGTCGTTTTTCGGTGCTAGCACTAAAAACATGCTGCGGCCGTCCATTTTCGGAGCCGTCTCAACCGTACCAATATCCGCGCACGCCTCAGCAAATCGATCAAGCACGCGCTGACCAATTTCTTTATGCGTAATCGCACGTCCTTTAAAGCGAATCGTCGCTTTTACTTTATCTCCTTTTTCAAGGAACTTCCGTGCGTTGCGCAATTTTGTGTTGAAGTCATGTTCTTCGATCGTTGGGCTTAAGCGAATTTCTTTTACGTTAATTACTTTTTGCTTTTTGCGCGCTTCTTTTTCTTTCTTTTGTTGCTCGAAGCGGAATTTGCCATAGTCCATAATGCGGCATACTGGCGGTTTCGCATTTGGCGCAACCATCACTAAATCTAAATTTAAACGCGCTGCAATTTCTAACGCTTCTTGCTTCGTCTTAATCCCAAGCTGCTCGCCATTTGGATCGACTAAACGAACTTCACGTGCCCGAATGTTTTCATTAATAATAAAATCTTTGCTAATAACTAGCCACCTCCACGGTTTTTTCAAACTTGTTTGTTAAAGCAGAACGCACATAACAAAAAACGTGTGGGCATAATACACCCACACGTCTCGCTCACAACATTTCTTTGTCATGAAACCTGCTAACAGCCATGCGGCGTCGATCAGGTGAGAAGCGGGTGCTTCTGCTTGTGTTCAAACAAGTATTTACTTTTACTCTAACATATATACCATATATCAAAACACATTGTCAACTGATGTCAATTGATCGTTTGAGTCAAGACTTTGTGGGAGATTTTTTTCTCGACCGATTTTATTGGTTATATATGGTTTTATAGGCTTGTTTCATGTAAGCGCTTTTATCCTCTCTTATCCTGTAGGTATGTGCCTATATCTGTGTTTTTAAAAACCTTTCAATGCTTGTAATACCTCGTAAATCGGTGTTCCTGAAGACTGACGGAAATACGGAATGTTGTCCCGAATCACTTCCTTCATTCGAGATGAGACGCGTTTCATTGCCTTTTTCACGATCGTTTCTCGTTTCGTTTCTTCTCGTTCTTCCACGCCATACATCACCCCACGGCGTGTCCGAATGAGTAACGTATCTTTTATCGCGGCGATCGCTCGCAACATTGCTTCAATCCCTGCATCTTTCCAACTTCGACCGTTTTTACTTCGTTTCGCAAACACATGCATCGTTCCTTCCGCACTCCCCATCGCTCTCATGTTTGTCGTGTCGATCCCTTTTTCCTTCAGCCATATGCGATAGTCACGCAAACATCCTGGCATCTCCTCGATTCGACGAACAAGCGCCTCGAGTTGCTTTTCCTTCTCCTCATGTTCTAGCGTACCGATGGCACTTGTGAGTTCTCGCAACACACCCTCTTCATCCCATGATGCGAATTTCTTTCGAATCACCCGATATCTTGCATGACCTCGGAACAATTGACGAATCTCTCTCGCCACATGGAACCGATCGAGTTGAAAGTACCCTC